>JAGLEG010000153.1 GCA_023145185.1 Thermoplasmata archaeon | reverse complement strand
GGGAGAGCCTGAACATTGAGGAATAAAGCTGACCTGGAAAAAATGAACTAAAAAAAGAACGAATAAAAACAATGGTCGGGGGGACGGGGCCCCCCCGACAGTTCCTGTTTATCTCCCGTCTACATGGAGAGGGCCGATACCGGGCAAACGCCCACGCACGCACCGCAGTCCACACAGAGGGCGGCGTCCACTCCAACTTTACCGTCATCTTGCATGGCAAGAGCCTGCACTGGACAGGTGTCCACGCACTGTCCACATCCGATACACGTATCCTTATCGATCTTTACAACCATTATGTAAGCCTCCTTTTTTGTCACCGCCGGGGCGACGACATTCACCCTTATCAAGAGGGGATATTTAATTATTCCTTCGATAGAGGGGGCCCACGATCTCCAAAGAAGATCCTCGATCGGCCTATTGAGAGGGAGTCTAGAAACCCCATCTGGCGACCTTCAGGTCCTTCCTCTTGTGCTCCATGAAGCTGTATACCGATGAATGTTCCGATCCCGACAGGATCATGTTGATGGCCTTCGAGGCGACCTTCATCCCCTCAATATCCCCTATGATGCCCACGGTATTCCCCTTGATCGAGATGTTGCAGTCCGTGAGCTCCTCGATCAGCTTTCTGGTCTTGCCACCGCTTCCTATCATCCTGGACCTGACCTGCATCACCCTCTTTGAGGACTTGCCCGAGAAGTGGCGGATGTCGAACTCCTCATAGTATGTCTCGTCCTGGAACAGTTTCACGGCCTTCTCGGGGGGGAAACCTCTTCCGATGGCCCGGATCACATCCCGCATGACAAAGGCCATATAGGGGTCCTTTGACGTCTCGTCATGCAGGGTGATGTCGCCGCTCTCGGAATCCACCTCGATCCTCGTGCCCGACCTCTCGGCGAGCATCTTGATCGTCCTGCCGTTGTGTCCGATGATCACGGCCACCCTGTCCTGAGGCACCTTTATATTGAATGTCATAAGGCTATCGGCTGGTAGATTTGACATTCCATATAAAAGGGTGTCCCCCCCTTTCCGAGCAGATCCTGAAGCGTTTTGTCCCTCAAAATAGTGTTTTGTCCCCCATCCGGGAGTATATCCAAAATGCAGATATATATACAAGCGGTATCATTATAGGTCAAAGATTGGATCGTGAGGGGGAGATGCCCCCTCCTTTGACGGCTCTACGCGAAGAAGGATGAGAATGAGATGATAGGAAAGGATGGAACGCCCATCGACCCCGGGCTGGATGATGCGCTTTGGCAGGTTGAGGTAGCCAAGAGGTTCGACATCACGATCTCCAGGGCCATGAACTTCATCAACCTTTCCAAGGACGCCAAGGGCTACGGGAACGATTCGCTCGCAGAGGGGATGATGAACCGGGCCAGGGATACGCTGTTCAACGACCTCGTCGAACACCTCTCCTCACAGGAGAAGGATGAGAAGAACATCGCGGACAAGATGAGGACCAAAAGGACCTTCAATGAGGCGAAGTTCCTGTTCTCCAGGGGCGACATCAGGGGCTCATACGACCTTCTTCTGTCCATGAAGGAGACCGAGGATAAACCCCAGTCAGGGTCGGTCAGGTCGGCGAAGAAGGCGAAGACCTCCGCGGCCCATTCAAAGGCCCTGGACCTTCTCCAGAAGGTTTACCTCAGGCTGAAGAACGAGGAGAAGAAGGGAAAGGACGTGGTGATGGCACGGGATTACGTGACCAAGGCCAGAAAGGCCCTTCAGAAGAAGGAGTACGAGCAGGTCCAGCTTCTCTGTGAGAGCACGAACAACGTGCTCCAGTCGCCCATGGACCAGATGAGCGATAAGGCCGGAGAGATAATTGACAGCATATCCCAGACAAGGGATGAACTGTTCGACGCAGAGGCGACCATTCCCAAGGAGAGGATATACCGAAAGCAGATCGAGAAGTACCTGGAGAGGGCCAAGGATAAGCTCAGGGCCGACAGGCCCATTGAGGCCCTTGACCTCGCCGGCAGATCCCAGATCATATTGAAAGCGCTGGAGAGGGACACCATCAAGGGCAACCTGCCCAGCATGATCCTCGAGCTGAAGGCGTCCCTTGAGGGCCTGAGGACCCGCGGCATTGACCTCTCATACGAGGATTACCTGATGAAACAGATGGAGGATTCATCCTTCAACGAGGATTATATCGAGGCCAAGAAGGCCGGCCTGAAGCTGAGGACCTGCCTGGTCAACGCGGACTCCCAGAACCAGCTCCACACGATATCCACGATACTTGGCGACCTGAGCAGCAGGCTCCGGGGTCATATTGGAAAGGACGGCTATGTTGAGGCCAAGAAGGCCCTTGACAGCGCCAAGGCGTATCTGGAGCAGTCCGCCTTTGAAAAGGCGAACAAGCAGCTTATCACCGCCTCCAGCATACTGGGCTGAGGGGTAAACTATTTTATATCATACCCATCACCAGGCCCGTGTTCAAGAAGATCGCGGCCCTGCAGCTTCTGTCAGGCGGGGCCTTTCTGGCATCTTTCACCTTCATTCCCATATTTGCCCGTGAGCTGGGGATGACCAACTTCGAGGTCTCCCTGATAGCGATCTCCTACGCGATCTCCTCCTTCCTGTCCTCCTACATGTTCGGCAGGGCGGCGGACCGGTACGGCCGAAGGTTGATGCTCCGGATCGGCCTGATCTCGGCCACCATCTTCACATTTTCACAGGGAATGGCCTGGACGGACGGATCGCTTATCCTCTTCAGGATGCTTGCAGGCATTGGATTCGGGATGTTCCCCGCCGCCCTTGCCGCATACGCATTCGAGGGCAATATAAAACTGGGGAGGTTCTCAGCCTTCGGCGCCCTGGGATGGGCCGCGGCGCTGCCCGTCAGCGGCTATATCGCAAACACCTTCTCACTCCCTTACGTGTTCTTCTTCGGGTCGGGATTGTTATTCTGTGCCTTCCTGATAACCACGTTCCTCCCCAGGGTGCCGGAGGTTAAAAGGAAGGTGCCTCTGCTCCCTTTCAAACTGATCGCCAGGAACGGGTCGGTGCTCTTTCCTTATATGGTCAGGCACTCGACCGCGGCCTCGATATGGGTATTGTGGCCGATATTCCTGAAGGAGGAACTTGGGCTTGATATGTTCCAGCTGGGGATCGTCCAGGCGACGAACGCCTCCACCCAGTTCGCGGCCATGTTCCTGATAGGGGACCGCCTTAAACCCCGAACGTCGTTCATAACAGGGCTGTTCCTGACGGGGGCCGCCGCCCTGTCGTTCACATTGATCGACACCTTCCCACTGTTTCTGATCACCCAGCTTATCCTGGGGCTTTCCTGGGCCCTTCTCTATGTCGGTGCCCTGAGGTGGATGATGGACCTCAATCCGGAGAAGGCAACGTCGGCGGGACTTCTCAATTCCGTTATCAGCTTCTCCTCCATCCTGGGCCCGATCTTCTCCCTGCTGATAATCGCAGCCCTTCCCGACCTGAGCTACGAGGGGCCCATGTATTTTGCTGCTGCGGGGTCGTTCGGAGCGTTCCTGTACTGCGCAATAAAGGCCAGGTTCCGCCCTTCCGGAGCGACCCCACAATAGTATTATCTATCCATACCTATTTTCAGCTTCATGGATGAGGTTCCAGTCTACCATCACATCGACTACGAGCAGCAGATCCAGGTCCCGGGCCATCCGGAGAGCCCCGAGAGGGTGGCCTCGATAATCAGGGCGATCAAAAGAGATGATATACCCGTTTCGATCCTCGACCCGATGGATATTGAGGAGCCCCTGCTGGGGTCGGTTCATGATATCAGGCACATTGAAAGGGTTAGGGATTTCGGAGTTGGTTTCATGGACCCTGACACCTTCCATCATGATCGAACGTACGGATATGCGCTCAGGTCGGTGGGAGGGGTTCTCGCTGCAGCCATTGACAGCGTCCAAAACCACGGGCCGACCTTCTCCCTGCCCAGGCCTCCCGGGCATCATGCCGGGGCCGATTACAACATGGGGTTCTGCTACTTCAACAACGTCGCCATAGCCGCCAGGCACCTTCAGATGAGCTTTGACGACATGGAGAAGGTTGCGATCGTGGACATAGACGCCCATCACGGGAACGGCACCGCCGACATATTCAGGTCGGACCCGTCGGTCCTTTACGTATCGACCCACGAGTGGGGCATATTTCCCGGAACAGGGCACATCTCCGAGGTGGGCACGGGCAAAGGCGAGGGCAGGACGGTGAACCTGCCCATGCCCCATGGTGCGGGGGACAAAACGTTCAGGGGTGCATTTTCCGAGCTGATCTCCCCTGTCCTGCGGGCGTTCTCACCGGATATGATCATCGTGTCGCTGGGAGCCGATTCCCATCTCATGGACCCGATCACCACCCTGTCGGTCTCAACTCCCGGTTACCTGCAAATGATCGGTTCCCTCCTGGACTCTGCGGAGCAGTTGACGGGGGGCCGCATCTCGTTTGCACTCGAGGGCGGCTACCACATCGAGGCCCTGGCCGAAACTGTAGTGGGCGGCATCAACATGTGCCTAGATGAGCCCAGGGACCTCGATGTGAGGTACACGAGGTCAAGGGAGGGAGGCGGCGACAGGTCCACCATCGACGCCTTCAGGGAGGTCCAGTCATCCTACTGGAAGGTGTGATCTACCTCTTGCGCTTGTCCTTTCTCTTTCTGAT
This sequence comes from Thermoplasmata archaeon, assembly GCA_023145185.1. Taxonomy (GTDB): domain Archaea; phylum Thermoplasmatota; class Penumbrarchaeia; order Penumbrarchaeales; family Penumbrarchaeaceae; genus JAGLEG01. The sequence goes on along the minus strand of JAGLEG010000153.1, from coordinate 2,433 downwards.
CCCCTTCTCTATCCCGTCGAAGGCCTCGGCCATGGCAAGGAGAAGGTCGTAATCGTTGCCCTCCCGGACCATGATGTCGTGAGGTGTTGTGACCTTGACGTTCACCGTGAACTTATCGGTATCGGTCTGATGGTGGTGATGCCTCAACCTGACGGTCACCGCGGTCACCGTGGAACGTTTCTCGATCTTTCCCAGGAACCTGTTGATGACCTGGTGCAGCTCCGATGCGTCCATGGCATTGATCTCATCGACGCCCGCTATCTGGACGAGGGGGCCGCTCTCTTTGGTCTTTCTGAGCAGCAGCTCCATGATATCCAGCTCGGAGACCGATCCCACTAGCTCCCTGCCCTCCAGAATGTGTACCACTGGAGTGTTCTGCTTCAAAATGAGGTCCACCGCGTCCTTGACCGTCGCACCTCTGTTGAGCGTCTTGGCAAGGGTGACCAGGGAGGAGAGCAGACGGTCCCTGTGCACCTTTTCACCCATGTGCCCCTTGTGAAGTTTCCTGGGCGGCTTTTGCATTATCGACACCAGGTCGGGAAGGGTGACGCTTCCCAGATAATCGCCCGTATCGTCCACAACGGCGGAAGCATCCTCGCCGGTGAGCTTGAAATGTCCCATGCAGCTGAGAACACCCATGTCTCCTTTTATGGTGGACGGGGCGAAGTTCATTATGGTCTCCACCGGGATATTCCCCAGTGCCGGGTCGTCGCTGAGCGCCTTGACAATATCGTGAATGGAGATGATACCCTTGAGCTCGTTCTTGCTCGTTACCGGCAGAGATGAGAAATCCCTGGCCAGCAGTTTCTCCGCGATATCGGGGATACGGTCCGACGGCTTGGCCCTGGGCGGGATGACCATGAAATGTTTGACAAGGGCCGAGATGGGCACCTTTCTCCTCTGCGTTAGCGTCCGTATCGTGAGGAAGCCCACCAGCTTCTTCTTCTCAATGACGGGGATCTCCTGCAGCCCCTGCTTCTTCATGATACCCAGGGCCTCCGAAAGGGGGTCCATGGGTCCCACTGAATCACCGATATCCGACATCACTTCCTCTACCCGTTTCTTCAACACCTCAGATCCAAGCATAATACCACCTTCTCAACGGTCCCGGGGTCATTATCGGTCGACCCTTGTCCATTGAGATCATTGTCACATGTATGGGATTCAGGGAGATAAATGGTTTGGGCCTGAATATTGATAAGGTGAGAAAAAAACCATGTTGAAATGTGAACTGTGGGCCAATGCAGCTCCAGATATCATGCATTGGATCCGAGGATAAACCCTTATTAAGTGGTCGTTCCATCACGTTGATATGACGGAAGGAACGGAGGGCCTGTCGGCCGGGAAATGCCTGGTCCCTATCGAGGAGTGCCTCGTACATATCATCATGGGATCCGCAAGCGACCTCCCTGTGGCGAGGAAGGGGGTCAAGATACTGGAGGAGCTGGAGGTCCCATATTCGGTGACGGTCGCCTCGGCCCACCGCACCCCGGATCTCGTGGAGGATTCCGTAAAAGGCTCTTCGGCGAAGGTGTTCATTGCTATTGCAGGGCTCTCCGCGGCGCTTCCCGGTGCGGTGGCCGCACATACGCTCAGGCCTGTGATAGGAGTTCCCGTGGCTGGGAAGGTGAACCTGGATTCCATATTATCCATAGTGCAGATGCCCCCCGGCATCCCGGTTGGCGCGGTTGGCCTGGACCGGGGCGAGAACGCCGCCCTCCTGGCCGTAAGGGCCCTGACCCTGGTGGATGACCGCTTCATGGACGCCCTTAAGGGTTATCATGCAAGAATGAGGGAGAAGGTGATCCGGTCGGGCAAAGAGGTGCTGGGCGAATGAGCCACGACACCATAGCTATCGTGGATAATGGCGGCCAGTTCACCCACCTTATATCCACCAAGGTAAGGAATGCCCTCAAGGTCAAGACCGTGATAGTGAGCCCCTCCTCCGACGTTTCGGAGCTCCAGGGCGTGAAGGGCATCATACTATCCGGTGGCCCGGATTCGATACACGAGGAGGGGTCCGTGAGGATCAACCCCGGTATAATGGACCTGGACGTGCCCATCCTGGGATTGTGCTATGGGCTCCACCAGCTGGCGATCCACCACGGCGGAGATGTGGAGGGCTCCAGCTTCAAGGAGTACGGGTTCGCCGCACTCCACATGGAGGAGGACCCCATATTCAAGGGGATCCCCCAGGACGATCGGGTCTGGATGAGCCACGGGGACAAGGTGCTTGATGTGCCCGATGGTTTTGTCAGGATCGGGGTCACCGAGAACTGCCCCGTCGCGGCGATGTCCGACGTGAAAAGGAGGAGGTGGGGTTTCCAGTTCCATCCCGAGGTTTCGGACACCATCCACGGCTCGGAGATGCTGGAGAACTTCGTTATCGGCATCTGCGGGGCCCGGCAGGGGTGGACCGTGGAGTCCAATATC
>JAGLEG010000152.1 GCA_023145185.1 Thermoplasmata archaeon | reverse complement strand
CCACTGCGATATCCTGCATTTCATCGCCCTCGATATCGCCATAGTAATAATCGGAGGCGATGTAGTTGGTATTTGAGAAAAATGGCCCATTGGACCCGGGATCGAAGTACTCATAATGAAAAGGTATTCCTATCGGGTCCCCCACCAGGCCCACGAACCTGGGGGTCATTGGCCCATATCGGTCCATGCAGTCGATAAGGCGGTAGATCTCCTCCTTTGCCGATGAGGCGTATCCATTGGCAACCTCGGCGCTGGCCCCCATCTGGTTGTAGTTCTCGAGGTCATCGCGATCAAGCCCCAGCTCATCCTCCTTGTATCCATCGACGAATCCTATCACGGCTTTTCTGTAAGCTGCAACCTGCCCTGCGACCATTGATGTTGAGGTGATGGGGAGGTGGCCTGGCACCCCCCAGGTGTTCTCCACATCGGCTGGGTTGGTCAGGAGGATATAATCGGTCTGGTCCCCGTTGACCATAAGCGCCCAGCAGAAGAAAGCGTTGATGTCAACCACATCCTCCGCAAGCAGCCTCATGGAGGGGACGGATGGCATGGGGGCATCCTCAAGGAGAATCGCATATCTGCAATCCAGGTCCTTCATCAGGCCGTTGACCTCCTCATCTATCGTTCGTGTGAAGATCATCGGGATGTTGAAATACGATGCGAGCGGAACACCGCTCAGGCCCGCTGAATAGTTTGAGTATATCATGATGAGATCGGAACGGCTCCAGCATTTCCTGGCCAGGGCGATCGAGGCTGCAGATGCGTCGTCCCCATTGATCACCTCCGTGGACCTATCTGTCAGCGAGAGGTATCTGGAGTATGGGTCCGATCTGGCATCGGTTATCAGGAGGGGATTGTAATGCATGACGGGCCCAATTCGGAAAACGGTTGCAGCGCTTGCGGCCACCGATGTCTCGGGCGCCTCCTCATCGCTGCTGTCGAGGACGATGACCCGGTCGCTGACGAATTCGGTCCTGATGGACACGGCCTCATTGATACGCTCCATCCACTCCTGTGTGGGAAGTTCAGAATGGGCCTCCCTATCGGAACGGAGAAGTATATGGAATAAGCCCGCACCCAGTATTATCGTAACGATCACCAGTGGTATCGCGAATTTTCTTTTCAAATGATCCACCCTAGCCAGGTAAATGCACATAAAGATTGGAAGTTTAATAGGTTTTCATTCGATGTGAGCATATCATCCATCGACCAAGGGGTCAATATCCATGGATAGATGGCCCTCAAGCTCGGCGTGAAG
>JAGLEG010000151.1 GCA_023145185.1 Thermoplasmata archaeon | reverse complement strand
TACGGGCCCATGTCAGACCTGCCTTCTCCACTTCACGAATCTATACAGAACCCCCCCATAACACACGTTTCCTTGAATGTTATGACATTTCACACAACGATGGGCGAGAACTGCAGGTCTCAATATATGAACTGACGGATCGTCCCGAGAATCTCTACATAGTAACGCCAATGGAATACAACCTGAAAATGGATGAACTGAAACAGATAGAACGAGTTCGTGAAAAGATGATCCGCCACAGACCGGAAAACATGAACTTTGCAGATCCTGCGAACTCACGTGAATATTTCAGGAGGCTCGCCAAGAAATTGCTGACAGAGGACGCTGACGTGAATGACATAAACCTCACTCCGGGACAGATCAAAATGTACTCGGACCTGCTTGCAAAATATACAACCGGACTCGGCATCCTGGAAGATATACTATCAGATCCTGAGATCACAGATGTTTACATCAATGCACCTGCAGATTCGAATCCGGTCAACGTGGTGCGGCAAGACCAAGAATGTATAACCAATATATATCTATCCCAGGATGATCTGGATTCCATGGTCTCCAGATTCAGAGCTATCAGCGGTCGTCCCTTTGGAGAAGCAACACCGGTACTGGAAATGGACCTGAAGGAATTCGGTGTGCGCGTATCGGTCATAGGAGATCCATTAAGTGCCAATGGGTTGGCCTATGCTTTCAGGAAACACGCGAACACACCCTGGACCCTGCCAAAACTACTGAACACAGGGTCGATATCTCCACTTACCGCTGGCCTTTTGAGCTTTTTGATCGATGGACAATCCTCGGTGCTCATAGCCGGTGATGTTGGTTCAGGAAAGACCTCACTGTTAACAGCAATGATCATGGAGATCCCCCAGAGATACAGGATACTGACTATAGAGGACACCAGGGAAATACCCATCAATGAACTCCAGCGTCTGGGATGGAAGATGCAGGGAATGAGTGCCAGATCGTCCATACTCCAATCGAATGTAGAGATGAAGCCGGATATGGCCCTTCGTGCAGCACTCCGCCTGGGCAATTCGTCACTGGTGATCGGGGAGGTCCGTGGTCCGGAAGTAAAGGTCCTGTACGAGGCAATGCAGGTCGGTACCGCTGGCAACTCGGTCATCGGTACGATCCATGGCGCATCTACAAAAGCGGTCTATGAACGTATCGTCCATACCCTTCAGGTACCACCTGCATCATTCAGATCCACCGACGCTGTGATCGTCTGTGCGAATACCAGAACCGGCGGGGGAATGAGCAAGAAACGACGGGTCACTGAGGTATCAGAGGTCAGAGGGAACTGGGATGATAATGCCAGCATCTCTGAAAAATTCTCAGATATCCTTGTATATGATGCCTCCCGAGACTGTCAGCGTCCAACGGATATCATGGACAGGGGACAATCCGAACTCATCAACAAGATCGCGAAGAAATGGGGAATGACCATAGAAGCCGCATCCCACAACATCCGCATACGGGCGAAGATCAAGGAAAAGATGGCAGCCTATGGTCAGGTCAATCCCCTGCTTGTGGAAGCAGAGGCCGTTAGTGCAGCAAACAACATGTTCTGGCTCATTATGG
>JAGLEG010000150.1 GCA_023145185.1 Thermoplasmata archaeon | reverse complement strand
TCCTCTTTGATACGCGGTCCGACCCCGGGAATTGGGTAATTAGCTGGGATATGGGTGATGGCTCTCCCCCCACTCCTTTCTCGAAGAACAGGTATGTATGGCACTCTTTCTCAAGAGGGGGTGTCTACAACGTTACTGCATACGTGAAGGATACGTATGGAGATGTAGGGGAATTGAAAGGAATGGTGTTGGTGGAGAACGTGGAACCGACGATGGGAGAGACATATGTCGGATCATCGCTTGTGGAGACATACGAGGATGACAGGCTTGAGTTCGATAACCTCGTCAAGGGAGGTGATACCCCTTCGGACAGGGAAGATCTACTCTACATGTGGGATTTCGGGGATGGGTCGTCAAATACCTGGTATGGATCCCCGGACGCCTCACATATCTATACTGCTCAGGGCGTGTACGATGCCCTCTGCACCGTAAGAGATGATGACGGTGCCACGGATGGGATCACGGTTATCGTGGATGTGCTGAACGTCCCTCCCGAGATCGAGGAAGTATCGATGACAGATCAGGTATTTGAGGATGAGAACTTTACGCTTCACGTATCAGCGACGGATACAATATCCGACAGGGGATCCCTCGTCTATTCCTATGATCTCGGCGATGGCAGGATCATCGTGGCTGGATCGTCCCTCGAGGCCTCGTATTCCAAATCCGGTTACCACGACATCGTGATCACTGTGATCGATGACGATGGCGCCACGGATCCATATAAGCTGACGATCTACGTTTCAAATCAGGTCCCCTCCTGCGGTATCGATGTCTCGTCCGCATATGTGAATGAAGATGATATCCTCCATTTTAAGGCCGTAGATATTGATGATACGGAAGGGGACCTTGCTGGCCTGACCGTTAGCTGGGAGATGGGAGATGGGACCATTATCAACGATAGGGTGGAGTTCGATCACACCTATTACAGGAGGGGCAACTACAGGGTGCGGCTCAAGATCTCGGATGGCGATGATACCTTTACGGTGGAGAAGAGAATGGTCGTGGAGAATCCTCCCCCGACGGCCATGGTGTACCTCGCCAACTATACCTTCCAGGTTGGGGATGTCGTCACGCTATATGCGAACGGGTCCGTTGATAATCCTTCCGATCAGGACCTGTTGATCTATTACTGGGACCTCGGGGATGGGACCTCAAGTGCTGGTATGTCCACAGCTCACCATTATTCCGGGCCCGGCACGTACAAGATCGTCCTGACCGTGACGGACGATGACGGCGCCTCCGATCGTATGGAGGTGATCGTCAACGTCATGGGAGATGCGGAGAGTGTGAAGGCCACCGGGAGCGGCCCGGACACCATGGTTATGATGTTCCTGATACTGCTTCTACTGCTCCTGGCCGTATGCGGGGGTGCCTTCCTTCTCCTGCTAAGGAGGAGATCGAGGCCCCCTCCGGGAAGCGGGAATGGAATGAGGGCTGGACAACCACTGCCCACAGGTGTCAGACCTGCTCCTGCATTTGGAGCTGCCCATCGCCCCAATCTTCCCCCCTCCCGTGGAGATGGGGCCCTTAATTCAGCTCAAAAAGGAGAGGTCCTTGAGCATCAATCCTCCCGAATTGGGTCAATTGATGCCGTAAAAGATGACAATTCTCCGGTTTTGAATGGTTAATATTATATATTCTTCACACCAGTGTTGTTATTGGTGAATGCATGGCGAACCTGGGAAAGATCAGGGTCCTGTATCTGGACGACGGAAAGAAAAAGAGTGTCAACGGAACTGGTGATGACATGGGAGCTTACATCACGGTGAAGCTCAATCCATCCAAGAGGAGGACGAAGTTCAACACAGTGCTCGTCCCCTGGCACACCGTGATCAAGGTAATAATAGTGGGATGACCCCTCTGACGGCATGACATCGCTTAAGGTTGATATATTCTAGAGGGAACGCTCGATCACAGCGTGATCCCGTATATGTCAGTATATTTTCTCTTTACGTAGGAGATGAATGCATTTTCGGAGAGCGGCCCCCTGGTGATGCGCTCCACCAGCTCGTCCGCGGTGTAGTATTTTCCGTGGTTGTGGATGTTCTTCCTCAGCCATCCAAGGAGAGTGGATAGGTCTCCGCCCTCCACCATATGGTCCAGCTCCCCGATCTGGGAGATCATACTCTCCGTGAACTGGGCACTGTACATGTTTCCAAGCGTATAGGTGGGAAAATATCCGATATAGCCGAAGGACCAATGAACGTCCTGCAGGCACCCCAAAGTGTCGTTTGGAGGGGCGATCCCAAGATATTTCTCGAACTTCTCATTCCATACCTGCGGTATCTCGTCCGTTTCGATCTTTCCATTCATCATCTCCGTCTCTATCTCGAATCGGAGCATCACGTGTAGAT
>JAGLEG010000015.1 GCA_023145185.1 Thermoplasmata archaeon | reverse complement strand
CCAGTTCACGTGATCGACCCAACCCTCTTCTTCGATGACCGGGGCGATTAGAACGGGCACGTCCTCAACGGCGACGATATCCACGGCTGAGAGGGCGGGAGGGGTGGCATCTTCCACGGTTATCCAGGCCGATGTGGTGTCCCTGATGCCGCCTGGATCCACCACCTCCAGGAGGATATGATACAGCCCCGGGTCCTCAAATGACCACGCGGTCTCAAGGCCGTACTTCGTGACGTTGTTCCAGCCGGCCTCGGCGTATATCGGCAGCGTCCAGGTGAAATTACCTTCGGAAAAGAGGTCGGGGTGGTTGCCGAGTGTAAGATTTCCGGAGAGGTGGAACTCCCTATCCTCATCCACCTCAATATCATTGGGGAGGAGGGCCTCCACGTAGGTCTGGAGAAAGGCCCATCCCCACATGGTCTCATTCTTGAATGCGGGAAAGCCCCCGGTACCGTTGATCTCGCCGGTCCATTTCAGAGCTGTTTTTGTCTCTCCCCCCACATCATCATCGTTGACCCCGACGTTCAGGCCCAATGTGGAATTCGGCGCCGGGTCCGCAATGCTGTCAAGCCTGATGACCATCTCCACGACATAGTAGCTCTCCTGGGGGACCATTCTGGAGTAGGCCAGCCAGTCTCCGCCACAGCTGAAAGACCTCTCGTATGGTGTTCCGTTGGAATAATCGTGATGCCAGAGGTTGTCCGCATTGATGAGAAAGGTGGTGCCATCCTCGAAGCCGGGCCAGGGGTCGTCGGCCCTCTGGTCCAGGTCCATGTCATGGGCCCCGTCTATCATCAGCTCGAATCCGTCGTCTCTCCAGAAGGTGGAGCCGCTGTCCACAACGATCTCCTCGTCGGAGATGTTGGCTCCGAAGTAGAGATAGGTGTCGTCATACAGGGCGTAGAAGGTGACAGAGATGTCATTCTGGTCGGTGAACTCCTCATCTTCCCCGTAGTATTCCCGAAACGACCTCCCGTCGAAAGCGTCGAAGTACCAACCCGTCCTGAACGTCTGCCACTCCCCGGGCCCAATATGTCCGTCCAGGGAGATCCCCTCATCGGTGAAGGGTATGGTTATGTTCCTCTGGCCGTTACCAAAAACCTCCAGGGGACGGGTGGGAGATCCACCCATAGGACCCCCTGGACCCAGTGCCTGACAGGTCATGAGCGAAAGCATCAAAATGCAGATCATTGAGATATATCTGGCCATCTCCCCACCGTGTTGATATTGAAGGGGACGATATATATATTATTACCCGGACCTTAGGACTATCACGGTGGTCTCACAGCTTCCCATTCCCCCTCCTTTCTCCGCTTTTATCACCACGGTTCCCGTATCCTCACCAGGGGCCAACGCCAGCGTAACCTCAACGGTGTCACCCGAATCGGCCTTCTGAACCACCTTCTCGTCCACCGAACCGGAGAAGGTAAGCACGGCCCCATCCACCTCATTTCCCTCGGAATCGTACACGTATACATCGAAGTTCATCACCTTTGTTATCCTGCCATCGCCCTCGATGGAGATGGTCTCGGGCTCCACGGAGACCTTCCTCAGTACCGGGTCCGTATCCCCGGCCATGGCGAGCCATCCTATCAATATGCCCAACGCGGCGACCCCTATCACCACGACTATCACAAGCTGGAGGGGGACACCCTCCATTCCTCCTCTGTCATCCGATCTCATCTTCCTCATTGTTTTCACATCCTATCCGATCAACGCAGAACTCCCCAGCACCCCCAGCGTAAAGGAGGTTACCGAGATCAAGATCCTCAACGGGACCCTGTGCCAACCGCCCTGAGGGGTCCCCTTGCTCAACCTGTGAAGGATCAACGATGTGGATATTGAAAGGAGGAGAAGGTAGATCCCGGAGATGATCAGAAAAGATGAGGATGAAAGCGCCTCTGCCCCCGGAGACCCGGCCCACATCATGCCCACACCTTCCCCGGAGGCATCGGGCAGGGAGTTCCCCTCCAGGAGTTTGAAGATACCGATGGAGCTGCCTATCATCACGGGCGCCAGAAGTGAGGCTGTCAGCTCCACCTGCCCGATCGTTGAGCGGATCCTCTGTTCCATCTCCTCCTCCAGGTTCCGGAGGTCGGACAGGTGGGAGGCGAGAGCGTTGATGGCCTTCCCCCCGGCCTCCGGCCCCGCCCTGGAGAACTCCTTGACCACCCGCACCTGGGATGCCAGCGCACCCTCCCCCGTGTTACCCTCTCCGCCGAAGATCTCCTTCTGGGGGATATTCCCCTCCCCGACCCGCATGCCAATATCCCTGAAGGCCCGATCTAGCGACCTCTCGTAGGAGAGGCCCTCCTGGACCGAGGTGCCTATGGACCTCATGAGCTCCGGCAGGGTATCGCCCTCATTTTCCAGGATGATCTCCTCCCTCCTGTATTCGACCGATGCCCCCCTTGCACATCCGGCCATGATAAATGAGAGGCCCCAGAGGAACAGCAGGTACCGGCCGATCGTTCCAATGCCGAGAAGATGGAAGGTGTTCACCACCTCGAGGATCTCGAGGGTGGACATCAGGAAAAGCGTGACGCCTGCCGAGATCCCCACCATGGCAGCCAGGTCAAAAGTGAAACGGGCCTCCTTTTTCACCGCCTGCCTGGACCTGAACATGGGCCTCCTGCCCACCAGCACGCTTCCCGTCACCGTGATCCCGACGGGCACCACCACCCACAGTAGAAAGGCGACCATCCAGGCGGTCCTGCCCCCGATCCCCGCAAGCGGGATCATCGTTGCCAGCAGTACCGGCAGCAATACTCCCAGGGCGAAGAGGGCGCTGGTGGGAAGGGAGAGGGACCGGATGTAATCCGCCATCGATGCCCGCCCATCCCTTGAGAGCTCGGCGACCGTTCTCCTGGCCGTCCCTATCACCTCCGATCTGTCCGATTCGTTCATTATCCCCTCCAGGGAGCGCAGGGCCTTGCCGATGGACCCGGACCTCCCCGACCACTCCACCCTGAAATCCGAAAATATCTCCTCGAAGGATCGGACCCCTCCCCTTATCTCCCAGATCAAACCCGAGAGGACGGGGCGGTCCCGCTCGGGAAGGCTGGTGAAGGAGTCCCTGAGGGCCTTGATCAGCGAGGGGTTGATCTCCAGGAAGGCGCACATCCTCCTCACGGCATCGTTCATGACGGCCTCATCCCCCTTCTGCATCCTCCGGGGCCCCATATCCTTTCTCGACAGGTGGAAGAAAAGGGAGGAGGGGATCACGAGAATTAGCAGGACACTCACGAACGACGTGAAGGGCAGGTTCATCTCGGACCCATATCCCAGATGGACCGCCTTCCACTGTCCGGCCTCCGACAGGACCATCTCGGTCCTGGGCTCCACATCCTGATAGAGATCGGAGATACCGTCGCCATCCTTGTCCTCCAGGCCCAGGGAGATGGGGCCCGTCGTTACCGTGAAGAATATTGCTGCAACGCCTACCAGGAGAGACAGGATGGATACGATGAGCGGGGTGAAACTCTTTTGGCCCTCCGTGGAAGGAAAAAGCCCCTTCTTGATCAAATCCATCCCCCCGAGAACTGTTCCCCCCACTCCCTCCTCAGCCTTGAGGTGTCCTTGACCCATCCCTCATCTATGCTCCTGGCCCTGATCTCCCTGAACGTCTCCAGGGCAGAGATGGCGGTCTCGGGCTTCGAGATGATATCTTTACTGTGGAGCGACAGGAGGTCGTCGAATATGCCCGATCTCAGGGCCACCTCGGCCAGCATCTCCTCCAGGGACCAACCCCAGTTACGCCCCATTCTGCCAAGGAGGGGTGACCGCCTGAGATCGGAGGTCGCCTTGAGTGCGTCATCCCGGGGATCATACGAGAAGAGATCGAGGAAAACCCCCTCCTCATCCTTGCTTACCTCTGATATCTGGACCACCCTCCTGAGGTAGGTCCTGGACCCATGCGGCCTGACAAGGCCGGATACCACGATCAGGTCGGTGGCCGTAAAGCTACCGGGGGCCACGCCAAGGTCGTTCACCGCCCTCTTGTACACGGAGGAGGCGGAGTCTGCATGGAATGTGCCGAGAACGGAGGAGCCTGCCGTGCCTGCGGACATCGCCTCGTAGAGGGTCTTTGTCTCCGGCCCCCTGACCTCTCCCATTACCAGGACCGACTCCCCCAGCCTCAATGCGGTCCTTAGGGCAACCTCCGTGGTGAGCCCCCGCCTGCCGTCGACCATAAGGCCAAGCACCTTGAATCCCTGGGCCCTCAGTTCGGTCAGGGGAAGCTCGGGAGTATCCTCGATCACTATCATCCTCTTGGAGGGGTCTATCTCGAACAGGAGCGCCCCCAGCAGTGAGGTCTTTCCTGCCCCTCTCGGTCCCGCCACCAGGATGGTCGCCCTGCTGTCCAGGCAGAGGTTCAAAAAGCCAGCCGCGTTGGAGGAAAGGGACCTGGCGCCAACCAGCCTGGGGAGCGTCCACGGATCGTGAGCGTGTTTTCTGATCGCCAGGGAGATCCCATAAGGCGACAGGGGAGGGCCGACCGCTGTGGCGCGGGAATTGTGAAGCTTCATGTCGCACTCCAGAACCGGATGCGCCTCGGAGAAGGGCCGGCCGGATGTGAAACGAAGGATCGATACAAGCCTTGAGAGCTCCGCATCGGTCAGGTATATGTTCGTTGGATAGGTTCCCTGGAGGTCCGGGTCCATCGCACCCCCCAGCGAGACGTATACCGGGTTGATCTCGGTGGGAGAATCGATGTAAATGTCCTGAACCCTCTCATCCCTGAGCAGATGTTCGATCGCCCCGTACCCCGTTGAGTACTGCGCGCATATCCTTGAGAGGAGGGCGCGCTCCTCTCCCTTCCTGATCGATCCGTTCCTGGAGAGCAGCCGACCTGCCGATCTCTCGTAATACCTCCGGAGCCGAACCTCATCCTCCATCACCGACCTCGGCGGAGGTTTCTCCAGGAGCTCGGACAGGGCCTTCCCCACCGCCTCAAGCTCGCCCCGGCCCATATCCATCTCGTACGGCTTGACCCTGTAGCATCTCGAAGACCCCCCGATACCCGATAGGAGCTCGGTTCGGAGGAATCTATTCTCCCTGGAATCCCTCACCTCTCCACCGACCCCCTCCGTCACCCATGCTCCCGAGAAGTGAGGTTTCTCCCTTGATCCCACCTTGACCGCCGAGGATAGAAGTCCCCACCAGCTGTTCGTACCCGCTTTCTTAGACCCGCTCATGCAGATGCCCCAACGCACGGGCTGAAACAGATCCACGCCTGGAACCGCTCCAACGCACTCACCCTCCCAATCGTCCTCCTGTTTCATAAATCCTTCGAAACGAAATGTAATGGGAAGGGCGCCGATCGATAAAAATGGAAATATTGCCCCTGCAATTAAGTTAATATATACAGGAACGGTTCCGAGTCTGTACTGGAATGATACGCTATCATTTTAATATCCGTTCTCAAAAATCATTAGGAGGCGATGATGTGAGAGACCCATTAACGGTGGAATTTTACAGAGGAAACGTTAGGAAAGGAGCCATGCTCCTGATAGTATTCTTCATGCTGGCAGCTCCGTTCTCGGCATTGGCCGTGGGAGGGACCGATGATGTTCAGGAGACCCCGACCAGGGTGCCTGACATGGGCTTGTGGGAGCGGATCGATAATGAGGCCTCCAACTGGCCTGTTGGGGTCGATCCGGATAATTGTGATCTGATGTACCGGGAGGACGAATGGGTCGTGTTCCACAGGATCCCCGGCACCTCCGTTGATGTCTGGTCCTACTTTGTGGATAATGAGACGTGGCTGAAGAGGGTAACATATGGATCGGGCCCGGACACTGGCATCTCCAACAGGGGTTTCACGTCAGATCAAAATGGTTCCACAGCATATTTCTTCGGAGGGGCAAGCGGCAGTTGGACAAGAAGGGATGATTTTGATATCTTCCACTATGACACCATGACATGGGAGTCCCGAAGTGTCCCATCCAGCCTGACCCCCCGTTACTATCCTTCACTCACATATGATAACGCCACAGACTCGATCTGGGTGTTCGGCGGCAGGGCCCAAAGCGATACATCGGACCTTCATCAATTCAACTTCACAGACGGATGGGGTCACCCTACCCCGGCCACCACGCCCGGCACCCGTCATTGGGGGGCGTTCACAGCCTCCTCCGATGGGAAGGACCTCTACGTGGCTCTCGGAAGATATCGTACAAGCGGCTGGAGATGGCGCTACGACTTCTGGGAGTACAATGTGGAGAGCAATACGTGGGCAGAACTGGACAGCGATCTGAGAGATGACGGAGTTGTTACGAATGCCAATGGGATCTTCCAGTACGTCAACGAGACCGATGACATTGTTCTATCAATGGGGTTCGGCGATGAGGATGAGGACCTACACCTGCATCAGACGTACAGGCTGAACCGGTACAATGGGACCGTGACCAAGGTCAAGTTGAATAACGTGCCACCAAGGAGAATATCGGCCTGGGATATTCTTCCCGATGGGAAGACCGTGGCCTTCCTGGGGGGAATAGATGGACCAAAAGATGGGTGGATGTTGGACCTGGTCTCCCTCAATTCTAACCCCATGCCATTCGCCCCTACTCTCCTGGACGGGACAACTTATACCGGATTCGACCCCGAGGACGGGGGTAAATTGACGGTCCTGAGGGTCCACTCCGTGGATTATGACGGTACGGAAGATGATTACAGCAGCTGGCAGCTGGCGTATTTCTCCATAGCGGACGGTGAATGGCACAAGGTGGAGATCAATACTACGGTTGAACCCCAGTATCACCAGGGAATGTCAGGATGTTACGACCCCGTGGGCAACCACTTCTACCTCTACGGGGGACTCGACCGATTCTGGTACTATGATGATGGATGGAAACAGGGATATTTGGCCCACTACAAGGAGTTCTGGAGGCTTTCCCTGGATGATGGGAAATGGGAACAGCTTCTTTTCAATCCTCCTCAGGGAGAAAGGGCAGGGGCAGCCCTCGTATGCGATGCCGAGAACAGGATGATCTACTCTTTTGGCGGCAATATCAGCACCGGAGGAGTTGACAGCACCCTTGCCAGATATGACATCGATCAGGCCCGCTGGGACCTTATAACCCCTACCGGAGGGCCGCCTGGACCCAGGAAGGACGGCAAGATGGCGATGCACCCCGGCAGGAACGGCCTCTACCTTTACGGCGGCAGGGATGCCGACGATTACAGATCGAACATGCTCTGGTTCCTGGATATAGGCACCTCCGCGTGGCAGCAGCTACAGATCCTCATCCCTGGCGGTGTTGCACCCAATGGAAGGGCAGATCATGCGATCTGCGTAATACCGGATACGGATGAGGTGATGATCCTCGGAGACCCTGACGGCGATGACGGACTTTTCCTGTGGAGGCCTTTCGTCCCCTGGACGGAGTGGAAGGATGAAGCTTTACCACCAGAGGTCAGCGATATCAGTGATCACGGGATGTTCTATTCGGAGGAGACCGGGACGGTGTTCGTATTCCTGGGGAGCGGAAAGGGCATGCAGGTAATGGAATACAGCCCGATCCTGCGCACCTCCGTGAGCCAGGTCCGACTTTATGGACCCGACGGCCTGTGGTCAAACGATGCATATCCGACGGTGGGAGCATATGAGATATTCGTCAACGGCGTCACGGATGAGGGCGAAAGCGATCTGCTGGGCATGAACCTCTGGCTCAACGGAGGCGGCGTGAATGGATATGTCAACCTTACAAAAGCGGGTGGGTTGGTGGACTCCGTGGGCGACTGGTTCGAGGTCATTGGAACTCCGACCTTCAACTATCAGGACGGGAAGTGGAACGTATCCGTCTCCCTTGAGTTCAACTTCAACATGGTTGACGGCGGTGACGTGGATGTGACCGCCACCCCTGTCACCTCAACCACCCTTTCCGAATCGGGAAGGACAGCAAAGCTCTTCCAGATGCACTCGGAGCTGGTGGTCGTGGGCTACAGGTTCGGCACGGATCTGCAGTTCCCCGCTCCTTTCTCACATGAAGGGTACCTGTTCGGGAACACCAACCTCACCGTGAACAACATCACGGTGGCGTTCAATGAGAAAACCAATATGCACCCGCAGAACCAATCCCTTGTTGTCTCGCTGTTCAACGGTGTCAACGATACTGCCTTCTGGGAATATGTAAAAGGTGAGGAGGGTGTGATGACCGTCCCCATCAGGGGAAGGGACAACGAGATCGTCCCGTTCGTACTGGCCCTCTCCACCAGCGGTGGCGAGGAGCTGTGGAACCAGACCTTCAATTTCAAACTCGACCTGGACCCCCCTGCAGTGCCTGCGGGAATCTCCCTGAGAGCGGATTCTATCACGGACGACCGTATGTGGGTGGACAACGACAACGAGATGTTCCTCACCTGGGACGGAGTGGTGGAGCTGGGATCGGGCCTGAAAGGCGTCTGCTACTCGTTCGATAAGAACCTCTACCCGGCGGAGAGCAATCTGACAGCGGCCTCCCCCAAGACCATAATATCCATCGTCGAGGGAGTTCATACGATATACATCTGGGCGATCGATAAGGCAGGTCGCGTCGGCCCCTTATTCCAGCATGAGGTGATAGTGGATACACATCTACCCATTTTCGCAAACCAGTCGATCCCGGACCTGATAAACATAACGTATACCGACCTTGTCGTCGGGATATCCACCTACGACGAGCTCTCAGGCGTCGACCCGGGAAAGGTGGAATACAAGTATACACTGCCGGGAAAACAGTATTCCGATTGGGTGAAGGTGCCGATGAACATCTCGGGAGCGCCCGGGGAATGGGAGAGGATATCGGTACAGCTCGACCTCGTTCCCGGCATCAAGAACTACGTGATATTCAGGATAAAGGACAGGGCCGGCAGCGACTGGAAGGAGTCTATCCCCATGGCGATATTCTGCCAGCCTGACCTGGCACTACCAACGATATCCGTGAACATGCAGAACAATAACACAATATTGGAGGACGTGGGATCGACCTCACCCTTGTCATGGGATGCAGATTACATAAACCCGGACAATCTGACCTACGTGGTCGAGATGGTGGGACCAGATGGTGAGGCCAGGCTTTTCGATGAGACCGATAAGGGCATGGGCTACGCCCCCTTGGAACCGGGCAAATACAGATGGTGGGTCACCGCGAATGCCGACGGCCTGTCGGCCAGGTCCATGATGATGGCGTTCACCTTTGAACCGGAATTCGCCCTGGTGGATATGCCCACCACCGGGCAGATACCTTACGGGTCCGAGGTTGAAATGGTCGTCAATGTGGTCAACGGCCTGGAGATGGATGCCGGGTTCACCATGACCATAGCAGGCGGCAACGGCCTGTTGATCACGGGAGGAGATGTGTTCACGGTGCCCGCAGGCGGCGAGTTCAACAACACGCTCATCATCAACGGATCCGCGGCCCCAGAGGGAGGCCAATCGGTCAAGTTGCTGCTGACGGACGAGTTCGGCAGATCAACGGAGTACACCCTGACCATCACGGTCCTCGCAGCTCCGGAGGTGGCCGATGATCCCGTACCGGAGGAGGATTCGAACATGCTCCTGATCATCGCGGCCATCGTCGGCCTTATCGTCATCATAGCCATAATAGCGTTCATCGTAAGCCGCAAGAAGGAGGAGGAGAAAGAGGATGATGAGCCGGAGGAGGAGATACCCGATTACGATGACGAATACGACCCGACCGGCATGGTTGTCGAGGGCGGTACCGGGTCCGAGCATACGATCTTGACC
>JAGLEG010000149.1 GCA_023145185.1 Thermoplasmata archaeon | reverse complement strand
GAACAGTTTAATTAGAAGCTACCTTTATCATCTCAAAACCTCCACCAGGGCGGTAATATTACCATTTCTGGCGTGGAGGATAGCGAAGATCATTGGGTGGTGTACGTGGCCGAGAAAAATATCAATAAACGGGACATAGAGATGGAGCTGGCTTCCCTTGAGTTCATGAAATCCCAGATGGAAGGCATCAGGGGACAGATCGTACACCTTCAAGGTGTTGTTCTGGACTACAATGGCGCCCTGCAGGTCCTCAGGGAGCTGAAAAAGGGATCTGAAAGAGAGATGATGATCCCGATCGGCGGGATGGTCTTTCTAAAGGCCCAGTTGAAAAATGGTGCAAAATGTATTGCAGACCAGGGTGCAGGGACATACATGGAGGTTGAGACCAGTGATGGGATCGCCCAGATCAACGGTAGATTGGAAAAGGTCAAAGGTGCAATCTCAAATCTGGAAAACAGCCTCTCGGAGCTCTCGGACAGATATCGTGAACTGACCGAACGGACCCAGCGCATGTACCAGGAACAGCTCAAAACCGGTCAGGGCCCAGATCAGACCTTCTAGGGAGATGGAAGTCATGTTCAAGTCCCTGAAGGAAAAACTCTCCCACTTCAAGAGGAAAGCGAAGGAAGATATCAGGAAAACGGAGAGCGAAAAAGGGGACGGGGGAAAGGATCGGCCGGAGAGCACACCACCTGACGTGGATCATAAGGTCGCAGGGAGGCCGAAGAAGGAGAGCAAGTTCCTCAAGAAGGTCTTCGCGAGAAAGGAGAGAAAAAAGGAGAGAGAGGACCAGGGGCCCAAGGTGAACAGGGAGGGAGAGAAAGGGATCACCCTGGAATCCGCCGTGACGGAATCGGGGCTCAAGGGCGATGGCATTTTAAAGGTCCAGGGCTCCCTCGTCGATGAGAAGGGCGGCATCTTCTCAAAGAAGATCAACGAGAAGGATCTGGACAATTCACTGTTCGAGCTGGAATTGGCCCTGCTGGAATCCGATGTCGCTCAACCTGTCGTGGAGAGGATCAAGAGCTTCATGATAGAGGAGTTGACGGGAATAAAAGTGGGAAGAAAGACCGATATCGACGACCTGATAGAGCAGGCCCTGAGGAGATCCATAAACAGGGTCCTGAGCGTCGAACGTGTCGATTTTGACGAGTTCATCAAAAAGCAGGAGAAACCCGTGGTGGTGATGTTCGTTGGCGTCAACGGGACCGGAAAGACCACGGTGATCGGTAGGATCGGACACAGGCTGAAAAAGGCGGGAATATCCTGCGTTCTTGTGGCCGGGGACACCTTCAGGGCGGGCGCTATAGAACAGCTATCCAAACACGGGGAGAACCTGGGATTGAAGGTGATCAAACACAAGGCGAACTCGGATCCCGCCGCAGTTGCCTACGATGCGTTGGAACATGCCCGTGCTCGGAAGAAGGATGTGATCCTTCTGGACACCGCCGGGAGGATGCAGACCAATATCAACCTCATGGATGAGATGAAAAAGATCAAGAGGGTTGCCAAGCCCGATATGATAGTCTTTGTCGGGGATTCACT
>JAGLEG010000148.1 GCA_023145185.1 Thermoplasmata archaeon | reverse complement strand
AGAAAATGGTGCGGGCGCCGGGATTTGAACCCGAGTTTTTAGCTTGGACAGCTAAAGTGATACCAGGCTACACCACGCCCGCAGTGGATTGCGATGATTATGCTTTTCCTTTAAAAATGTTCCCTCAGAGCTTTCTCAGTTTGCCGTTTGCCAGTTTCCTCATCTTTTTCATGCTGTCGGGGGGCCCCTTCATGAAGATCACATCTCCCTCCTTGATCTCCTGATCGCTCTCGGGACCATATATCCACGTGGCTCCCCGCTTGATAGCGATCGCCCACATGCCAGTCTCGGTCGCCAGCCTGACATCCTTCAAAGCCTTACAGACGAGTATGGACCTGGGGCCCACCTCCACCTTGAAAATACCAACGTCCGATTCCACTATCGACTCCTTCAGCACCGGATGGGGCTCGATATCCCTCAGGACCACGTCGCATATCGACATCGCGGAATCCGCAATGGCGTTCACGAAAGAGTCCATCCTCAGGAGCATCAACGTCGCATCAATGCTCTTTGCGGACATGGTCTCCACGGAGAGGGCCTTGAGACGACCGGACATCTCGTCCACCTGGTCACCGAGGTGCTCCACCTCGGCGGCGATATCCTTGTTGTTGTACAGTAACGAACTGTACGCGAGGTCCACCATCAGCTCGGAGGTGTCCTTCATCTCCAGAAAGAGCCTCATCACCTCGGTCATGGGATCCCCTACCTCCGGTACTCGCCCCAACTGGCCACCCCCTTTGCGTATGCTGATAGCTCATTGAGGCCGTCCTCAACACCCCTCACGATAAGCGTGTCCCCCTCCTTGATCCTGTTATCGGATTCTATGTCGTACAGCCAACGGGTTCCCCGCCTGATCGCGATGATCCTCGCCCCCGTCTCCGATTCTATCGAAAGGGTCCCGATACTTCGGTTGACGATGTCGGACCCCTCCATCACCTTGAGAGCCCAGATCTTCTCGTCAGCCTCTTTTAAAAAGAACGGGGCAAAGGGACGGAACTCCACATCCTCATCGAGAAGCCGGATCATGTCCCTGGAGGCGTCCCCGATCTGCTCTGCTGCGGAAGCGACCTGCAGTATCCCTGACAGCTTCTCCGCATCGTCTCGGTTCCTCGCGGCCATCATGAGGTTTATCCGGATGGAATAGAGAAGCTCATCCAGCCTCTCCTCGAGCCCGTTCACCTCCTCTGCAATGTCCTTGCTGTCGAAGATTATCGCCGCATACGAGAGGTCGATTATTTGCTCGGAGAGGTCCTTCATCTCTATGAGGCTCTCTTTCACCCCCGCAGGCTCGAACTCCACCTTCGCATGTGATCTTCTCGTGAAAAAACCCATTACAGTACCCTATCGTGGAACAAAGACGCATTCATCTATAAAAAGTCAGCGTTTTCAGGCGTAACAACGTTGGCCCCTATTCAAAATCAGGAGGTTTGTACAGCTTATCAAGCGGTATCGCCCTTGTGTCCCTGAGGGTGGGGCGGAGCTTTCTCGTCAGCTCTATCACCCTGGGATCGATATTCGCAATAACCTTCCCCTCCTCGAAATACGGCCCCTTGGCTATCTCCTTTCCCCTGGGATCTATGACCGCCCCCCCGCCCCCGAAATCCATCCTGCCGTCGAAGCCGAGCAGGTTGGCGTATACGAAATATATGGTGTTCTCCACGGCCCTCGCTTTCATCAATATCTCGAAGAGATCGCGGGTCACGGAGGGGGACGCCGATATGCAGATGACACAGTCCGCCCCGTTCAGGGCATAATATTTTGTAAGCTCGGGAAAGAAGATATCGTAACATATTATGATCCCGAACCTCATCCCTTTTATCTCGAATATCGGCAGTGAGTTCCCCGGAGTGTAGTACGAATACTCCTCGAAGGGTCCCAGGTCCACCAGATGCGATTTCCTGTAAGTGTCCATCACTCCATCCGGGCCGATAACGAGGGCGGAGTTGAATACCTGCCCTCTTATCTCTGTCGACCTCTCGGGGAAACCCAGAACAACATATTTCCCGCTCTCCGATAGCATCTTTTTCAGTGGATCGAAAAGGGAGGAGGTGCTCTCCAGGGCCATCTGAAATACGTCATCGCCAATGGTGTATCCGGTGAGGAACATCTCCGGAAATACTATCAGATCGGCGGCCGAATCCCTGACGGTGTTCACGATCAGCAGGAGATTGCCTGCCACGTCATGCCTCTCATGCTTTTTCTGAACGACCTCCACGGACAGGGTTCCTCCAGGCACATTCTCACCGCCCCCACATCATGTACCAATTATTTAGAAATGGCGCCTCTCCCTGATGAACGAGGGTAACGCCCATCGGCGAAGGCAGACAATACCAAAATAACTAAATACACGACGGAGATACTTCGATTCTCACAGGCTTGGACCGGAGTAGTTCTGATAGATGTCTCCACGTGAAAAAATAAATGGTGTGATCTCATGAACGAAGGGGAAGAGAAGGTTATCAAGGGGATCGAGGACCTGAGGACAGAGGTGAGAGAGCTCCGTGAGATGGTCAACATGCTTGTGGAGATCATAGTCAATATGGAACAGGTGGACGAGGGGAGCATCGATGCAGATCCCGGCATGATGGGGTTCGATACAGACTTGAAAAGCGGTAGATACTGCATGTGAACCCTCCGTTCGATCGACGTTAAATATATATAAGAGGGTAAAAGTACACTCTCCCTCGCAGGTGGTACCTA
The DNA here is from genome assembly GCA_023145185.1 of Thermoplasmata archaeon. Taxonomy (GTDB): domain Archaea; phylum Thermoplasmatota; class Penumbrarchaeia; order Penumbrarchaeales; family Penumbrarchaeaceae; genus JAGLEG01. The sequence continues at coordinate 6,068 of JAGLEG010000148.1, read as the reverse complement.
CCATGCATATCAAAAGCTCTGAACAGACGCCGAAAAAAGATGGAAAGCTCATCAGATCGGGAGTCTGGTTCTTCTACAGCATGCTACTTTGGTCCATCCTCGTCATACCCGCCGTGGTTGCGCTCTTTTTTATGTTTGATCTCGCACCGAAGCTCCTGGAGAACGGGACCCCCGAGATGAGCGTGTCCATCGGCCTGATCGTGGGCATTTTGATATCGCTGGGCATCTCATATTTCTACTCCAGGGCCGCCATCAAGAACGTCGAGTAAAACCCTTTTCGTGATCTCGAATGGCCTCTCCTTTCGCCCTTTTTCCACAACTATATCTATTATGAAAGGGATTTAGAGCACCGTTACCATCAATAGTAAAGGTGTACACTTGGCCAGGCATGGACGCGAAGACACTGGAGAGGGTTGGAGGGGACAGAACCCGGGCCCTCAAGACCCCGACAGAGATCGCAGACGGGCAGCGGATGACGTAGAGGAGACTCTGGACCGGGTAGTCTCGAAGATCGGGACGCGGGCCCCGGAATATTCCGAAAAGGCCAGGGTCCTTTTCAGGGAGACCGGGGTCAGGCTCAAGAAGCTGGACAGCAAAGGCGAGGAGTACTCCCATAGGATGTTCAAGAGCAGGCCGGCGGAGGCCATAATGGAGACGATCCTCAGGTGGAGAAAGACCGTATTCGTCCTGACGATCATCGCATCATTGATGATAGGTTACTACGGGATGGCGGGATCGGGATACCTCAAGGAGAGTATCGCCGGCAACGACCCCGAATTGGCAATGAACGATAAGATCAGGGCCGATTTCGAGGTATATCTGCCTGGCGGATCGGACGCTGAACTCGTTCTCATGGAGATGAAGACGGATTGGTCCACTGACCTGGCGAACGTGTTCGTGGAGACGAACAACAAGTTCGATGCCACCGATGAGACCAATATCACCAATGTGGAGGTACTGAAGGAGATCTCCAACCTGGAGGACACGCTCAACCCCGATAAGACCGACAAGGGCGTAAATGACGGCGTCATCTACTGTTTCTCGATCGCGACCCTCATCAAGACCATGTACCAGGCTCCAAGCGCGGTCTACGAGGCGATCGCCAACGAGTCCAGGGACATGATCACAGGATACATCAACCCAAACATCCCCGGCAATTACTCGATCCCGGATGACCAGCTTCTCCTGGACCGCCTCTTCTACGAGATCGGTCCCGAGAACCTCAGCTCTCTGGTGGCGGACATCAACGGGGACGGCATATACGATTCGGCATTGGTCCTGATCGGCCTGTCACAGGAAGTTGACCAGAAACAGCTGATCGCCGATATCAACGAAAGGATCGAACCCTACTTCGTGGACCCTGGCGTGAGGCCCGGATCGGAGGACACCACCGACCAGTGGATGGAACGATACGAGAGGGGAGAGGTCCACTGCAGAATGACGCTGACGGGACCCACCCCCTTGGCCAGAATGATCTCTGACAGGACCATGCTGGAGATGAAGACCATTCTCCCCTGGGCGATCGCCCTTGTGGCGGCATCCCTGCTGATCTTCCACAGGACCTGGAAGATCTGGCCGGTCACGTTGATACCCGTCCTATTCTCGCTGATAATCGCCTACGGGATGATGGGGCTGTTCCTGCCCGTACTTACTCCGCAGGTGGTGCTGGTCGCACCGATAATCATCGCACTTGGGGTAGCCTACGGCCTCTACATCGCTAACAGATATTCCGAGGAGGAGGGTGTTGCGGACAAGGAGAAACGTATCAGGGTCGCCCTCAGCACCACGGGGAAAGCGATCTTTCTCTCCGCCATGACCACCGCATTCGGGTTCGGTGCCATGCTGACCGTGGACATGGCAACGATGAAGGTGCTGGGCTTCGGCCTCGCAACGGGCATCCTTGCCTGTTACGTCACGACGATGCTGCTCACACCCTCGCTTATCATGTGGACCAATTACAAAAAGGTCAAGGGTGACGAGATAAGGAGCAGGGTGAAAAAGAGTGGGAAGAAGGGGAAGAGCAAACTAGGCAAGATCAAGCTGGGGGACCTTCCGCTGAGGCACAGCAGGAAGCTGCTCGTGGGCGGCATCCTGCTGGCCATCCTCTCCTTCGCTCTGGCCCCCATGTCGGAGATCCCGGGCACGGGCATCTCCGTTGGCGGATTCTCCATAGTCGAGGCGAACATGGACTATATGGCGCTCTCCCCAGATGACGAACCGGTCGTCCAGAAGATGGGGGAGCAGTCGGATACCTTCAATTCCGGTCAGATCGGACTGGTGCTCATCCGGGGAAGCCCATCCATCGACGAGGACATGGATGGAAGAGATGATGGTATCGCAGGCAGCATGAAGGATTTCGATGTCCTGTACAATATCAACCTTCTCATGCGTGATCTCAACGGCCAGGGAGGGGACGATACCGGTATCGACAACGTGCAGGCGATCTCCATCGTGGAGATCATGAAGATGATCCAGATACCGGATTTCACGGACACGCTCTTCTATCAACAGCTTCGGGAATATCTCACAGCATATCCGGGAATAATCCCAGGTTTCGAGCTCTGGAAGATCTTCGACGATTACATACAGAACAACGTCATTGGTAAGAGTTTCTGGCATGCCCTGCAGAATGTCCCGGACAGCCCTGCGCTTACTGTGGCACTTAACGAATCGGCTGACATCTTCATGATAAACGTTTTCTACAACTCCATGGGGCAGGAGATCAGGGGGATGCTGATCAACGACGACTATTCGAAAACGATCGTCTACCTCACCATGCCAAATATGGACATCATCGAGACCGAGGTGGCCGTCATCGAAGTGAACGATGCCATCGATTATCACTACGACATGACGGCAAGAGAGGGGGCCGATTCCGCATCGCCTCTCTCCGGGTTCGGCGCGGTCCTGGTCACCATCAACGAGGTGGTCCTGAAAAACGCCAATCAATCCACGTTGATGGCCCTTGTAATGGTGTTCCTGCTCCTTCTTGTGGTGTTCCGCTCATGGAGGATCTCACTGATAACGATGTTTCCCGTGATCGTGGTTGTGTTCTGGCAGTATTTCGCTATCTGGATGGTGGGGAACACGGGGGAATTTATCGCCCCGGGCGAGAGCATGTTCTCGGGAGATCTCAACCTCTTTACCGCCCTCATCGGATCGATCGTTATCGGAATTGGCGTTGATTTCGCGATCCACATAACGGAGAGGATCAGGGAGAAGAACTTCTCCCTGGATTCGGTAAGGTATGCCACGGAGACCTCGGGCTGGTCGTTCATAGAATCCACCACGACGATGGTCATGGGGTTGACAGCGGTGTTCCTGATCAACATCCCCTCCATCAGGGAGTTCATCCTGCTGATAATGATCCTGCTCGTATTCTCCGCCTATTCTGCGATATTCCTCCTCACATCCCTGTATAAACTCTACCTCCCCAGATACAATAAGATGAGGCGGTTGAAGAGGAAAAAATAGGGTTGTACAGCCCCCTTTTATCGTGCATTTTTCATCATCTTTGACCCCATAATTAAAATAGGGCCGTAATGATTAAGATTACCTTAACCTGTATGAACATTATATTCACAGGGTTTTCATATTCGATCAGAGGGAGGCTCGACATGAGAGAAGTTGTAAAAGTTCCGAATGGGTTAAAAGCTGAACGGTTGATCAAAGGGATATCATTTCTGATCATCGTGGTACTGCTACTGTCGCCCATGTATGGTTTGACATCGCAGGCGGAGGGGGCACAGGATCTGATGCCGGGAGCACCTCCCGATGACCCCGTGATCTCGATAGTCGGTTTCAACGACACCCTGTTCAAGAACATTAAAGGAACCTATTACATCGAGGAGGGAGGAGAACTCAATATCACCATTGTGGACGACGTTGATGGTCATTCACATTTCTCAAATGGGGTCACCGTGTACAGGTGGGACGAAGAATCACCGAACATATGGGACGGCAGAGCCATCACCATTCCGCCTTCCCTGGGCCTCCACATATTGAATATAAGCACCACTGACAGCGATGATAACAACGGATACTTCGAGTGTTCGGTAAATCTTCCGATATTCCTGGTAAACACCACGCTGGTAGCTGACACGTATTACTCATCCCAGTCCATCCTTGTTGACAACGTTACGGTGGGATCGGGATACAAACTGAAGATGACGAACTGCTCGGTCATTTTCATGGAAGAGGGCTCTTATATCCACGTGGAGGAGGATTCGATATTGAATATCTCAGGCACATCGATCGGGGCCACGGGGACCTACCATTCCAACATCTCCACGATTTCCGGATCTTTCCACATCACGGGGGTTATCGGGTCAACGCAGATCTTCCTGAACACCAGATTAACAGCAGATGAGACCGCGTCGAGCCCGGACCCGATATTGGACCTCTATTCCGGAAGGATATTCAACAGTGAGTTCAACGACCTGACACAGGACGTCAAGGTGAGCAGGAGCGGCTATTCCATACAGAATTCCTCCTTTGATTTCAGCGGCTATACAGGCGGCATCGTAATTGACCTCGACCACACCTATGGGCCAATACCGGTGACCATTTCGGAGGTGGAGATCACCGGCTCTCCTGATGTCGGTATAGAGGTGATCGATGCAGCCGTCTGGACACCAGGATCAATAGATGGGTCCATGGTATTTTATGCCGAGGAGAGTGAAGCGTCATATATCATACAGCTTACGAGCTTGTCACACATAACGGATTGGAGCTCTGCCTATATGATCCTGCCACATTTCGTGGACTCAAGGGATGATAACTCCTCGCTTTACATTGAGTACCTTGATACGGCCTTCGACGATCTCTCCACCTTCACCCACGTCAACAATGTGACGTTTGAGAACTGGACCCATGGCGACGAGATCTCCGTTGACCTCAGCGCCATGACGGGATCGGAGGCGCTCCACATCAACTGGTCATCGGCCGGGGAAGGGATGGGGAGCTGTTTTATCTCCGCTCCGCTTTTCGGCGATAAGAACGCGGATCCGCAGATGGGAACTTCCACGGCAAATACCTGGATGAAGATGGACAGTAGCTCCGTAATTATAGACAACGTGACCATCGCTGACTCGAAGACACACTTCATCAGGGTGAACTCTAGCGGTTTGGTGAGCATATCCAATATCAAACTGGGCTCGGAAGGGGAGATATATCTATCCAACGAACTGATCAGCCTGATCGACTCCACCCTGACATTGATGGACGCTACGATCAAGGGGCAGGAATTGACCCAGAGGGGGATAATCCACACCTTTGGACCGGAGGGTGACTGGGGAACGACCACTCTGGAGAATATCACCCTGAAGGACATCAATGGAACGGGGGCCATCGCCCTCTTCACCCAGGGTGGGAGGGTCCAGGGAAACGACCTGACCTTACAGAACTGCTATAGCGGCATCCGCGGCGACGGAACACTTTTCAAATTGGACCAGGCCAGCCTTGACACGGACGCATATGGGGCCCATATCATTCTGCCTGAACTGTGCGAGATCGGGGATATTGAGACCATAATGACCGGCATCACAATAACTGATTACTCGGAGTTCGGGATGCTGATCGAGGGGGATGTGAATGACAAACTGAACATCTCACTTGACCAGATGGGTATAGGCTCCACTGAACGTGACCTGTACGAAAGGGAAGATGGCGTGGGAGGGCTGATCGTAAACATCTCATCCACAAAGACCGCCAAAATGACACTATTGGGGTCCACCATCTCCTACGGACCGGGCCACGGTATCGTCATGAAGAAGTGGAATGCGGATGGGGTCCCACTCCTGCGCAGGTCAGACGTGACCAACATGGACCTTGACGGCATATATCTGTCAAAGGGCGTGGAGATCAAGATCGAGGAGATGGACCTGGAAAGCTGCGACGGATATGGCATCTACTCGAAGCAAAACACCACGATAACGGCCAACAATACGGACGTGGCCCTCAACTTCATGGGGGGCATATGGATGGACAAGGGAGTCACATACGATCTCCAGGACATGAATATCAACAACAACCTGGGCACAGGGTTGTACCTGTCACAGGGATGCAAT
>JAGLEG010000147.1 GCA_023145185.1 Thermoplasmata archaeon | reverse complement strand
TCAACCTCTAAAACGGCTGAAAGGTTGTTGGTTGGCCAGAGGTCCATCATGAGGAACAGCTCCTGATAGGTGAGGACCCACCAATTCCTTTGAGGGAATGTCTGGGTTTCCAACCCGTCGTTCGAGGTGATTATCAGATTGTGGCGCAGCTTTGGGGAAGGGGCAGGTGAATAGTAGGTGCTCGGTACGATCACCTTCTCCGCAAATCCATCAGGCGCGTCCTCATCATACCAGGTGTGTCCCATGGTGGTTTCTAATTTGACGTTGCAGTCCAGTGGATCTCCATTCCCGTCCACAATGTGTATATCGGCATGCCAGGACTCATAAAGGATCGCTTCCCCGGTCGCTACCACAGGCGCAGCCCCATCCCATGTCGTGTTTATGAAATGAATGTGTATTGTGTCCGAGGTGGCGTCTATTATTGCGGTATTGTCACCCACATCGTCAAAGTCACAATTCGTGAAATTGGCATCGATGTGATCTGCTGGATCGTTATTGCTCACTCCTATGTCGGTTTTGAGGTACAGGCCCTCGAATTCAACATAGGATCCCTCGAGGGTAACGAAATATACGCCAAATTCTACCTTGGAAGCACTGCATCCAACAGCCGAGATATCCGATGTCAGGCCCCTGAAAAAGAAACCGACGGTGTCAGCAGCCCCATCCCCTTGAACACTGCAGGTCGATATGGCTATCCCGTTGGAATCCGTAAGGAAGAATCCGGTTGCCACCCCTGTGACATAGACATCATTCATGTTGACATTGGTGCACTCGTTCAGGATGACGCCCGCTTGAGAGTTATCTATGGTGATCTGGACCATATCCGTCTGGTCCGTATTCTTCCCTAGATATATCCCGCTATCTCCCCCCATGGCAGTCAGATCCAGATTGTAGAACTCATGCCCTCCGTCCGATTTGGAGTATATTGCATGTCTCTCACCGTTTATGACCGCGTTCTTGATCACACAAGGTCCACCCTCGATCCAGATCGGAATGTAACCATCATCCATGGTGAAGTTCTCTAAGTGAGCCACACCATCGCCAAGAACTTCGATCGAACCCCAACCAAAACCTGTATCAAACTCATGGACGCTGACCGGCGAGGCCTCTGTCCCGTTTATGATCAATGTGCCCTCAACTGCCATGAAGTTTGCATTCGGCAGATACCATGTGGACCCGGCATCAACCGTGATGGTGACGCCCGGATCGATGGTCACATCATCTGTCCAGAACTCTCCGGTCCAGTTGGCATCTGTTGTTACATGACCGCTCGCTATCGGCGGCGGTGCCCTGGTCTCAAATCCTTCTGCTTCTCCCAACTGCATCATAGGCAGGAATGCTGCCATAATAAATACAGCTGCAATTATCATGATCTTATAATTACTCAATTTCATATCCATCCTTCCTGTTTCCCGTACGGGGAACCTTCTCCCCAGTGATAAGAAAACTTCCCTCTATATAATGTTTTACTGGTTGTAAGTTACATTAGAAACGTTGCAAGGTAGACTAATATAACCTGACTTAAATTTAAAAAAGGGGGGTGATCTTTCACCCCCCACATATTATTACGGAGTTATCGATCCAGAAATATGTCTACTCCTCGTCGTACTCATCCGCGCCCTTGCCCC
>JAGLEG010000146.1 GCA_023145185.1 Thermoplasmata archaeon | reverse complement strand
TATCCTTCAACCTTAACGGACCTTGATCCGGCAGTCCACGGCCACAGCCCCTTTTTCTGTTACCATCAGGGGGTTGATCTCGATCTCCTCTATCTCCTCCACATCCTCCAGAAGCGCTCCCAACGCCTTCAGGACGTCGACGATGGCATCCTTGTTGACCGCCTTCCTGCCCCTGAACTCCTCCAGCACGGCCCCTCCCCTGATATCGGATATCATCTCCGCCCCATCCTTGTCGTTGATCGGCACGACCCTGAACGAGACGTCGTTCAACGCCTCCACCGCTATACCGCCCAGGCCGAACATCACGGTAGGCCCGAAGACCGGATCCCTGAGGCCACCAGTGATCACCTCCACGCCATCCACCTGCTCCATCAGCAGGAGCTCGTCGGACCCGCCTATCCGGAGGAAAGCTCCCCTCAGCTTCTCCTCATCGTCTATGTCAATTATCACTCCACCGCTCTCGGTCTTGTGGACCTTCTCCGGGTCGGACACCTTGAGGACCAGCGGATAGTTCATCTTACGCCCCTCGACGATGGCGTCATCGACGTTCGAGACCGTGGCGAACCTTGGTACGGGAACCGCCCCCAGGGAGAGGACCTTCATGGAGTCTCCTGCAGAGAGGAATCCCTTTTTCCCATCGAGGATCCTTCCGATCCCCTCCACGTCCCAATCGCATATGCTGCCGCATTCATGGGACCTCTCCCTGTAGTGTTCGAACCTGTAGAGGGCGGAGAGCGAGGAGACGGCCTCCTCGGGGAAGAAGAAGGTGGGAATGCCCGCCCTGTTGAGCTCCTTGATCTGATCCATCACGGCCCCGCCTCCCATGGTGCAGAGCACCACGGGTTTGGTGGGTTTGCCAAGCGTCTCTATCAGGGTCCGGGTGGCCCGATGGACGTCCACACCGGACGTGGGTGCATATATCCCCAGCACTGCCCCTATGGACCCCTCCTCCATCGCCTTTTTCAGTGAGGCGGTGTAGTCCTCGTAGGATGGGGCCGCCGTCATGTCCATCGGATTGTTGAATATGGCGTATCCGGGGAAGATATCCGACATCTCCCTCTCTATCCAGCCGACGTCCTTGAAAAGAGGGATCCCCTGTTCCTGGAGCCTGTCGACGGCAAGTACGGCGAAGCCCCCTCCGTTGGTGATCACGAATACGTTGTTCTTGGCGGGGTGTGGGAGGTTCACCAGGGACCTGGCCCAGTCGATGCCCTCCTTCAACGTGGATGCCCGTAGTGCGCCCATCTGCCTGATAACGCCGTCAAAGACACGGTCCTCTCCCGCCAGGGATGCCGTATGGGACATCGCTGCCCTGGCCCCCTCCCTGGTCCTACCGGATTTCAATATGATCAGCGGCTTCTTCTTTGCAAGCCTCTTCCCTGCCTCCAGGAATCCCCTCCCATCCTTGACCCCCTCGACGTACATCAGGACCACTCGTGTATCCTTATCATCACACAGGAACTCAAGCAGGTCCTCATCGCCTATGTCCGCCTTGTTGCCGGTTGCGATGACTGCAGATATGCCAATGCCGTCGTGGAACATCCTCTCGGCCATTGCAGCGCCCATGACCCCGGATTGTGAGATTATCCCAACATGTCCCCTTGTGATCTCCCTGGGGCCGAACTGGGCGTTGAGCGATGCGGGGGTGTAGATAAAGCCGAAGACGTTGGGGCCCAGTATCCTCATGCCATGTTTCCGGGCGATATCAACAAGCTCCTTTTCCTCCTCAAACCGGCCGATCTCGGAGAACCCTGCCGAGATGACAACTGCGTAAGGGATCTTTTTCTCCCCACACATCTCAAGGGATCCAGCCACGTGTTTTGCAGGGACGGCGATGATGGCGAGGTCCACTCCGTCCGGGAGGCTTTCAATGGACACAAGGATATTCAATCCGCACACGGACCCTCCCTTGACGTTCACCGGATACAGCTTGCCGGTATAGCCACTACCGATGATGTTATCCACCAGTTTGAATCCCAGCTTGTCGGGGTTGGAGGATGCCCCAATCACCGCAATGCTTCCGGGTTTGAACATCCCTGATAGGCCTTCGCCCCTTTCGGACATGGCCCATGCTAGGGTTTGATGATATAAAATAAAAGTCCTTAGAAAAGAGGCCAATAAAAAAGATAGGGCCCCAAATGAACGGGGCCCACATATCGGTCCTATTCCTTCCTTTCAACCTGGTACAGGATATCGTCCCACGGGTGCCTGTACAGACCCTGGTTCATACTCTTCTGGTCCAGAGAGTGACCGATAAGGCCTATGGACCTACCCAGTATGAAGATCCCG
>JAGLEG010000145.1 GCA_023145185.1 Thermoplasmata archaeon | reverse complement strand
ACTAATTTAAAATAACTAATAGAATATATCCAACCATGGATCTGGAGTTCAACAGGCGCGAGGCCCGTGATATCGAGGGAGTATGGGCTTTACTTTACGGCAGGAGGAAAACGGGAAAGACGTACCTTCTTCGACACATGATCGAGGATGCCCAGTACATCCTGGTAGGAAGGGAAGGGACCGTCTGGATCGAGGGGAACCCGGACAGGCGGATCAGATCGATCGATGAGCTGACACAACATGTGAGGGAAGCCCTGGAGAGAGGCGAGAGGATAATTCTGGATGAGTTCCAGAGGATCCCAATGGACGATCTTGAATGGATCTCCTCTGTCCATCCCGCAGGCCAGCTCATCCTCTCGGGTTCATCCATGAGCGTTGTAAAGAAGGTGCTTGGACCCGGATCACCGCTGCTGGGAAGGTTCAGGGAGAGGAGATTATCACTGATCTCTCCCATCGACCTTTTCCGGGATGATAGATCGGAGTTCGGATTGGATCACGCCCCCTACCTTTCGGACCCATGGACCATCCCGCTGCTGAAAGGGGGAGATCTGCTCAAGGATATCTATCGCCTGCTTGAGGGAACGGCATATACGGTACCCTCACTGGTTGGAGAGATATTTCACGAGGAGGATAGAACGCTTTCCGAGATCTATCAATCCCTGCTCTCCTCGATAGGATCGGGAAGGAGCAGACCCCATGAGATGGCGACCGATCTATTCAGGAAGGGCGTTATTTCAAAGGAGAGCCCTTCCCAGGTATCTCCATACCTGAAAGCCCTCGAAAAGATGGGACTGATCGAGTCTATCAGGATCTTTCAAAAGAAAAGGAATACGCTTCGTTTCGCATCTCCGGTGATGACGCTCTATTATTACATGGACGGGAAATACGGCCTTGAGAAAGGGCTACCCCCTTTCGATACGGTGAAACAGAACCTCAGGAGGATCCATTCGATATGCATGGAACACTATCTCACCAGGGCTTTTGCGAAGAAAATGGGCGGGGAATTGAGATACTCGTTCGATCCGGAGCTTGACGGGGTCGTTGTGAACAGGAATGAGAGGCCCATTGCGGCCATAGAGGTGAAATGGAAGGATCTGCGAGGATACGACATCGAGAATTTTATGGAAAAAACACGGGATCTCGATTGTAATAAGATCATTCTCACCAGGAGCAATTACCGTGGAGAACATGAGGGTGTGAGCATATTATCTGAAAGAGATATCATCAGCCACCTCCGCGATCCCGATCTGGACCTGGGAGAATGAGCCCACCCTT
>JAGLEG010000144.1 GCA_023145185.1 Thermoplasmata archaeon | reverse complement strand
GCGCCGGGAGCCGGATTTGAACCGACAAGGGTTTCCCCAACGGTTTTCGAGACCGTCGCCGTACCAGGTTGAGCCACCCCGGCTGAGTATTATTTAGCGGTTTAGGCCGGGTGAGGTTCCTGGTACGGGGACCGTCTTACACTCTCAAAGAGAGGGGAAGATCCGGAAAATGCGACGCATTTTCCAAGGATACCAGGTTGAGCCACCCCGGCTGAGTATTATTTAGCGGTTGAGGCCGGGTGAGGTTCCTGGTACGGGGACCAAAGAGAACCGTTCCGGTAGTGCTACTAAGTTAAGGGCAAATATGAATTGTATAAAAAGGATTTCGGTCGAAAAGCGGAATGGATCAAGCGTACATCATGTCATCGTGATCGTCATGAAGCAGTTTCTCCACGACCTTCTTCTTCTTTTTGTCCTTCTTCTTGTGCTTGACCGCCTTCCTTTGCGTGTCATCCCTGCCAATGAACGTGAAATCGAACCTTCTCATCCGGATGAACGTTTTATCGCTCAGGACCTCAAGTGCGACCCACCCCCTCTGCTCCATCGCCTTGACCGCCCTCTGAACGGACCTTAGCGGCAGTTTCAGCTCTCCCGCCACCTCCTCGATATCGATAGGATATCTCTCGAGGAGGACCTTCAGGACCTTGGCATCAATGGAATTCGCCTTGACCTGGACCATCACTCCCCCTCCGCAATCTCGATGAAGGTCCTCTTGAAGACCTTCCAGGGCGCGTCCGTCTTTACCAGGGTCGGAGAGAACCTGCTCCTGCTGACACCGAACCCCTTCGCTTTCAGCGCCTCCAACAACGATGAGATGCGGGGGGGCGACATCCTCAATTCGCTTGCAACACCATTCGTATCATATCCGCCGGGAGGAAGCCCGTTCTCCGAGAGGGCCGTCTCGAACATGGACCTGATATGTTTGTGGGTCTTCATGTAGGCGAACCTCTCACCCTCCATGGCGCTCAACATCCCGGTCACCAGGCCCCTATCCTCCAGGGGGCCCACCCAGAGGGGCCCCATGACCTTTGGGCTCCCGTCCACGGTGGTGATATTCTCCAGCCTGTGGACGACCTCGGCAGACCCGTGATCGCCCAGCAGGATGTATCCGACGTTCTTCAACGAATTATCCGTCCGGCCAGCACCTCGTCCAATTTTGACGTACCCTCGGACGAAATGGTCGGAGGTGTAGAAGAAAAGGGGGCTGACCGACCTCTCCAGTGACGCTGCTGTCCTGGTCAGGCTCCCCAGGAGGGCCCTGCAGGAGAGCTCATGCTGGAAGTCCGTTCGGTGCAGCTGTGTATCGTATCTTCTCCTTGCCACTCTCGGAATGGACCCTGTCAGAGCTGCCGTGTCGGTCGCCGTAACGGCAAGCACGCCCCCGTTCAGCAGCGAGGATATTGCATTCCTGATAAATGGCACCGGGGACCCGAAGGGGTCCACGTCAACGTACGAATGTCGGTTCCTGATAAGGTGGCCGTTCAGCTCATCCACCTGAAAATCAACCTCCACGCCGTTCGTGATACAACCCTCACGAGCAGTTATGATAGATGCCTCA
>JAGLEG010000143.1 GCA_023145185.1 Thermoplasmata archaeon | reverse complement strand
GAGGCGCCGTGTGTCCTCCAATCCTTCTCCTGTGGGCCCCCCGCCACATCCCTGTAATCGACATGGACCAGGTCCACAAAATCGTCGAACATATAGGTCTTTGCCAGCTGGTTGGATGCGAGCGAGACCTCGAACTGTATTATCCTGCCCAGCCCGGCATCCATCGTGTGGCGGTCATCGTCCAGGAATCCGTAGAAGATATCAGAGTTCACCATATCTCCTTCCCCGGATAGGGACATGAGGAACTGTGGGACGGCAGATGCAGAGCCAACGATGGCCACGTATTCTGGTGTGCCGTATCCGGAGGCCACGTGCCTGATCATATTGTAATAGCCAACCGCCCTCCTGTTCTGGGAGAGCTCCATGTTGATCTCCCAGTCCGCCTCGGGTGATGGAGGGGCAGAGGTGATCACGTAGGCGTTGTGGTGGGAGCTCATCTGTCCCGTCATCAGGGACAGGTCCGGGCAGAACCAGGGGTCGTCGTACTCGTCGTAATCCGGGGTCCCGGCCTTCAGGGTCTCCAGGGAGTGGTCATGAGGATTGGTCGCAAGTATGTAATTCGAAGGTATCCCCAGGGCTTTATTGGCCTCCCATGCCTCATCCTGGGATAGAAAGGAGGGCTTACCCTTCACCATCGCAAGGTTCTGGCTGCAGGCTGCGGTCGTCGCCCAGAGCGCCTCCTCGTACGAGGCCACGGTCATAATGCCGTCGAACCCCTCGAAGGTTGCGCAGATCTCGGAGGTCATCGGGAACATGTTCTCCTCCGCGATGGGCGTCAATGACGCCGCTGAAAGCTGTGAGTTGATCGTCTCCATTGAGGATCCGTCATTGGAAAAAAGGAGCTTATCCCGATCTGTCCTTAGATGGGAGAGCGTGTACAGCTCCTGGCTTGAGAGGCCCCCCTCCGGGGCCATGACCATCAGGGCATGATATGGGGCTTCCTTCCCTTTTTGAACGAGAGGTGAAAGGGTGGCTATCGCCAGAAGTTCCTCCTCATTTTGAGGATAATCCGCAATTATGATATAGTCCAAGGGAAGCTCCGTGGTGGGAGAGTACTCGTCCTCCACCCTGGGCTCCGGCCTGGTCAACAGGAATACAAGGGCTCCGACCATTCCCAGCATGAGAACGACAGCTATCGCCGCGATCTTCATTGTCCTGGGCCTTCCGGGATACGTTCTCCGCGTACTATCCATGATGGATCACTCCATTTCCTCACAGGGGTCGCTCCCCGTGTTGGGTTCTGTCCGATAATACGGCAGGGGCCCTATAATCTTTATCGATAGCCTGCGTCACTTGAGGTCTCCTGCTTCAAGCAGAAGGCCCATCTCGTCAAGGGAGAGGCTATCTCCCTTCTTGAACTTGGCCCTGGCGTCCAACAGCCTCCTGTTATTGTCGGAGTACTGCCTCTCGGCCCCGCTCTTCTTGAACTCGTCGCGCCAGTTGTTTATCTGCTTCCAGATACCGTTCCTCTCATGCCTCTTATCCCCTATGGCCCTTTTGATCTCACGGATCTGGCCGTTGATCTCAAGGAACCTCCTGTGTTCTTTCTGGGCGAGCTCCCTCATGGAGTCCCTCTCGCTCCAGAGTCCCTTTGCAGCCTTGAGGTCAGAGTGGGACCTCTCCTTCATCTCGCCGATGAAACCCTCCATCTTCTCTATCTTCTTGTTGAACCTGGAGAGTTCCTCCTCCTTGATCCTCACGATCTCCCTGTGTATCAGGTCAGCCTCTTTCTTTATCAGAAGCCTGTCCTGGAGCTCGAAGAGATAGCTGTAGAGGTAAAGCTCGTTCTTTAGATTGATGTCAAAGGATAGAAGTGCTTCCCGGGTGGACTCGATGTTCTCCAACAGCCTCTCCAGGGTTCCGCGGCTCGTATCGTTGTACTCGTCCCTTATCCTCCTGAGCTCCCCTATCCTCTGAAGGTAGGGCTGCATCTGGCGAAGGAGCTTTCTCTTATCCTCGTTGGTCCCCTTGATGTTGTCCCATATATCCTTCCTCTCGGTAAGGATGCCCTTGGGTTTCTGCGAAAGCTCCTTGACCGCATCGTTGAGCTCGTCGCGCTTCTTCTGGGCCTCTTTGACCTCGGAGATCTTGTTCCGGAGTTGGACGTGGAGAAGGTCCTCCTCCGATCTGACGTCCTCAAGTTTCGCCTGCTGCTCCTTGATCTTGGCCACTATCTCGAAGTTCTGCATCAGCTACCACCCCCCGTTCTCTCATCGGTGGCATTGGTTGGCTTCACATCGTTCTCTTTGGCCTCGGTAGGTTCTGGCTTGACCTCTTTAGTCTCAGTAGGTTCTGGCTTGACCTCTTTGGCCTCAGTAGGTTCTGGCTTGACCTCTTTGGCCTCAGTAGGTTCTAGCTTGACCTCTTTGGCATCGGCAGGTTCTGGCTTGACCTCTTTGGCCTCGGTAGGTTCAGGCTTGACCTCTTTGGCCTCGGTAGGTTCTGGCTTGACCTCTTTAGTCTCAGTAGGTTCAGGCTTGACCTCTTTGGCATCGGCAGGTTCTGGCTTATCCGAGCCCTCATTAGGCGCGGGTTTTCTCTCCCGTCCTTTCCGGCCCCTGTTTCCACCCCTTCGAGATCCTTCCCTTCCTCCGTCATGCTCCCTTGCCCTGCCGGAGCGGTCCCTGTCGGACATCGTCCGCTCCAGGGCCTCCTTGATGTCTCGGAGCTTTCTGGAAGCATCCTTCTTATCAAGGTCAAGGGCGGCACCCTCCTGGGAGTGCCAGAACTTCTCCATCTCCTTGTGAAGTTCTATTCGCCTCTTCAGCCAGGAGCGCCTCCCTTCCATCTCCTTGACCTTTCCCGAAAGCTCAAGATATCTATCGTGGTTCTTGTTCGCCTCCTCCACCTTCCCGAGCATGCCCCGATGGGACTCCTCGATCTTGATCGAATTTTCGGTGATCTCTTTATCTAAAGTAACAAGCTTCCTGGACATCTCATCAGGTGTGAGACCGTCAAGGATCGCCCTCATCTTGTCCATCGTTGCCCGGAGGTCATTGAGAAGCCTCCTCTCCGTCTCCAGATCGATGGCCTCCGTCTCCAGCTTCCACTCGGTATCCTCACAGAACTTGGAGTACATCTTCACATCTGACTCCCTGGACTTGAGCCTCTCCTCCTTGTGCATAAGGTCGAAAAGCTCCCTTCTGAGCCCCTTGTTCACGGATTTCAGCTCACCGCGATGGGCCTTCAGGCTGGAGACGCCCTCGTTCAGGTCGTCCCGAAGCTTCTTCTGATCATCTTTCTCCTTGATGAGCTCGTCCGGGACAACCTGTTCCGTCTTCAGCTCCTTGACGTATTCACCCTGAAGCCTTGCGTGTTTCTCCAGCAGTGACTTGAGGACCTCCTCACGGGTGGGAGATCCAGATCTATCCGGTATCTGCTCCATCCTCGCAGGGAATATGTTCTTGGGCATCTTCACCCTGGCCACCTGTTCATCGGCGCCTTTGCCCCCTTTCCCTTCGGGTTCCTCGCCCTTCACTACTTTGACGGGATCCTTCGCTTTCTTCCCGTCCTTATCTTTATCATCAGGTGTCTG
>JAGLEG010000142.1 GCA_023145185.1 Thermoplasmata archaeon | reverse complement strand
GGTGACGGGGGTTGGGCGCGAATAAAGAAGCTTGAATCTCGATCGGTGCCGGTGGGCGAGAACATCACGTTCGAGGCAGCCGGGGGAGAGGAGATCCACTATATGTGGAACTTCGGTGACGGTAGCGATATCGGGATAGGCAAGCAGGTGACCCACAACTATAGCTCGATAGACACATACGCAGTTACGCTGACCTGCTACAATCGAAGTACGGGAGAATATAGCAACGATACCGTTGACATCAAGGTTACGGGAATTATGTCCGGAGAACCCATTCTCATGCAGTTTATCGTAATGGTCATCTGTTTGGGTCCGTTCTTTTTAACTTCATTATCTCTTCTCCTGTTTGCGTTCGTGTCCAAGAAGATATTGAATGTCACCACAAAGAGGAAGTGGGAGGTCAAGAAGCTGTTTATCTTCTGGCTGCTGCTTATGTGCTTATTCCTTTATTTCATGCTTTCGTTACTCTTTTTTCTGATGTCTGCCAACCCGGGTGTTTTCATGATCACGCTCCTGAGCGTGGGTGGAGGAGTGACGATGTGGGCATTTTCGGGATTGCTGTCGATCGCCTTCCTCCCCCTCGTGGTGAGGTTACTGAGGGTCCTGCCCCTGGGGATAGGGAAAGGGTTGTGCATCATCAGGAAGCCTCCCCCGATAGAGAGGAAGGTGGTGAACGGGAAGGAGGCATTCTCCAAGAAGAACCTGATGGATTTCGCTCTGGAGACCAGTATTGGGCCGCTGTTTCTCACCTTTTTCATCATGTCTCTTGCATCCTACAACATTACGGATCCCCATCAGTTCTGGTCCGTTGGAACGATCCTGCTTATATTTATGGCGCCGATACTCACCTTCATAGTGGTGCCAATACAGATCCTGTATGACTCCAACATAGTTTGGGTGAGGCGGTCGAAGGGAAACGGCGCCGAGGTCAGGTACCTCGGCTCCACGGTGAGCGAGATATTCAGGGAGCTTATGGGTGTGGGTGCCCTTGGTGCCTTTATCGGAGTGTTTATCAACCTCGGTTCGGGGGCGGAGCTGGAGCAGTTCTTCTGGGCGGTCCTGATGATCCTGGCAATAGTGCCCATGGTGTTTCCCAACGTATTCATGGTGGTGTTAATCTATGGATTTGTCCATAATTTCATGGTAAGGCGTGTCAATAGACGGTTCATGAGGATGGGATTCGAGGAGTACGTGATAAAGGTCCATAGAAAGGATGAGAAGCACATCGCCGTGGTCCCCTCGAGCATGAAAGGCGGAAAGTTGGAGAGGTTGGAGAAGGACCTCAATTGATCACTGCGACGTAGGTTTTGTCCTTCAAGTTGTAACGTTTCATCTATCCCTGAACGCTCGATACCACCCGGGGAGACCCGAGAACCTGTAGTGGTCCTGTATCTGTTTGGAATAGATGGAGGCGTAGAACCTGTTGAACTCCCTCACGTGCAGCAGCCCGTCCAGTGTAGGGTGGATGGAGTAGCTGGTCTCGTCCCTGTCGATGGTGATGTAATCCTCCTCCAGGAGATGTTTCAAGATCTTTTCGGTCATGTTGTGGTTGGAGCGGATCTCATGCATTATCTGCGATTTGGTAAGTCCATCCCTTTTTTCTCTGATATGTTCTTTCACCTTCGCCTCGAACTCCTTTTGTCCAAGGTCCAGTCCTATCATGGATGCCAGGAGATTCAGCACAATGCATGAGTATAGGTTCATGTCCTTGTACTTCCTGGCATTCAACTTCTCACACTCCTAAGGCAGCATCTTCGGCAGTTCCGGTATGAACGGAATGAACTCATAGGCCCCGTCGCTCAGCTCCGCCACCAGCTGCAGATTGATCCTTCTGTTTCCGATGGTTATGTTCTCTCCAACGATGCGGTCGTAGATATCATCATCCACACCGCAGTAACCCTTCCGTCCCTTGAATAGAAGCACAACACGGTCCGGGGACTGCCCGTACTTATCATGGAGGTCTGAAAGGTCCTTTTCCAACCCTTTCAGGTCATCCAGGGCAGGGGTCTTCTTGTACTCCCTGATGAACAGCAAATATCCGTGGTGTCCCCTTCTGATGGTTCGATACAAGATCGAAGGTGAGATCCTGACGAATGCGTGAAAATGATGCCTCCTTCCGCTCTTCCCGGGGAGATAGGCATCCTTGCTGAGCACCTCCGGCCTTCTTTTCAGCAACCCCTTGAAGGACCTGTTGTTCCTCTTCAGGTAGGAGAGGAACCTCCCTGTCATGTTCTTTCCCGAAGGGACCTTGATAAGGGGCGACCCTTCCCTCATTGCCATGATGGTATCATAGCGGAACGATACCCGTGATAGGAACTTCCTCAGCGTTGTAAGGAGCCAGATAGTGATAATGCCAGTGACGAATATGGAGCTGAATATCGCCCCAAAGAACAGGTCCCGTTGTCGGAGGAACACTATCATAAGCAGCGTTATCACAAAGAAGCTGAACCAGGCGAACACAAGGGCAAAGTTGCTGTAAAAGAGGATCTTGTCAGCATTGGAGGAGACCTCCTCCGCCAGCTTGAACGTCCCTGAAATGGGGTCTTCGACCCCCCTGTAGTAATCACGTTTTCTAATGGATATCACCTCACTGCAATGCTCCTTTTTCGGCCACATCCTATATAAAACCCAATGAAACAATGTTATTGAAAACTCTGCACGAACATCCATTCTTCCTTTTATATATATTTTCATTCGAATGCTGTTTTGGTGAGAAAATGAAAACCCAAGGTAAGATAGTGATCCTGTCCGTGGCCCTTCTCGGGGCCATGTTCCTGGCAGGGCTGGGCTTTCTGGGCCTGTTGGTCCAGACGGTGATAGATGAAGGAGCAGTGAATGATATCGAGGGTCGTTTCTTGGACGATGAGTTCGAGGCTGTTGTCACAAGTGCCGAGCTGCATTTCGAGGAGTCGTTCGAAAATGCCGAGATCGCAAGCGAGAACTCCCCCAGAGAGAGGAAACAGTCGTTTGGGGGGTCATACGAGGTTCCGGATGTTCCCGTGGTCGACGGGTCCGGTGAGGAGACCCGCTCCTCCGGGGACCTTCTTTCGGAGGACGGCTTCCTGGGACCCGACGAGGGGCCCGACGTGGTCTCCATTGAGATGAAGGATACCATCGGCAAACTGAATGATCGGTCCAGTGTCCTTGGGAGTGTAGGTGCACGGGTCCGCGAGGGAAGGCCTGCAGACAGGATGGATGTGCCACTAATCTCCCATACAGTATCCATTCCCGTTTCCAGGGAGGGCGTCCTGGTGGGCCCCTCCGGGTTGGATGGGGTAGAAGGGGAGTTCGATTCGATAGATTCGGATATGAACGGAGCCATTGGAGCCTCCGATGACCTGAGGGCCGGTGTATCTTCAGATGAGGTCGCATCCACCGTATGGACCAGAAGCAACAGGACCACAACCGATTCAGATGGTGACGGCAACCCGGAGTCCATCTACGAGGTGAAGGTATCCGTAACCTCGACCAACGGAACCGTGTTGAACAGCACGCTGGTTCGTGTGATCGGCATGGAGTACATCTACGAGGACATGGACTCCGATGGGTTTCCCGAGCACGAGGAGCGGTCCATCGTGAGGTACTTCAACCTCTCCATTGGCAGCAGGACAATTGCAGAGAGGGTTGCATATTTCAACATTGTGAAGAACGATACCGACTCCAACGGCCTCGTTGACAGGATAGAGGTTCGACACCTGAGCTATGGGTACCTTTCCATTCCCGCATCTGTCAGGAGCGTTGCCATCGCAGGCGAGCTTATACTCGTTGATGGGGATGGAGACGGGACCTTTGACGACCGTGAGGGCAGTGCGGTCCTGTTCTTCAAGAAGGAGGTCGGCCCGGCTACCGTCAGGGAGGCCGCATTGATCGTAAGCGCCCATGTGACCTCCTCCTCGAGGGAGATGGAGATCCTCCGCTTCAACAGGCACAACAGCACCTCGGGTGAGGTTCTCCTGGAGGAGGGATATGTGCTGAGCTATCACGAAGGTGATGGTGGAAAAGAGCTCCTGATAATGGCCGGCCGAAACGATACGGTCAAGGAGAGAGTACAGTACGTGATCTTCAACGGGACCAAGGGTGAGGATGTACACGTGACCGCCTTTGCCGTGGAGAACTCCACTATTGGCGGGGTACGCAGAAGCGATATTGTCGCATACGATGTTGTGTTCGATGGAGAGGATGCAGCTGGCACCCTCGCCGTTGGAAGGACAGACCGGTCCAATGGGTCCCTTGAGGAGTCCTTCGGCCTGGTCTCCTTTGAGAGGGACCTTGAAGATGGTGTTGCGGTGTATGAGAACAT
>JAGLEG010000141.1 GCA_023145185.1 Thermoplasmata archaeon | reverse complement strand
GCCTTTCTTATGAACCTGAAGATCATGAAGGCCATCAGGCCGCCAAATACCGGAGAGAGTATCCATCCTATCGATATGACGAGAAGTGTGGGGCCCTGGATGGCCTTCAGGGGGATCTCCCCCAGGATAACCGATATGAGGCCGAATCCAGTGACGGCCCCGACGATCGACTGGCTGGTGGAGATGGGCAGGGACTTGTACGTTGCCAGGGTCACCCACAGCGAGGCGGCCAGAAGGACGGCAAGCATCCCGGCGAGGAATACGTAAAGACCGGCATCTCCCGAGAAATAGGAAATTCCATCCACCCCCTCCTTCGAGAAATAGTTGGGGTTCACGATCCCGGATTTTAACGTCTTTGTGACGTGTGAACCAACGAGAAATGCGCCCAGAAACTCGAATACGGCCGCTATCAGAACGGCTTTCTTGAGTGTCAGGGCCCCCGATCCGAAGACCGTTCCCATGGAGTTCGCGACGTCGTTGGCCCCTATGGTCCAGGCCATGTAAAATCCGAAGATGATCGTGATGATGATCACGATGAGCATGCCGGTACTCAATCCAAACATCGTAATGCCTCTCATCCATGTGCCGTTTGAGCTGGCAGGGATCCCGGGACCTGCAGGTCAAAAGGGGGGTTGGGCCAAGATATGTAATCTACGGATTTAATATTGACATATATAGTGTATATGGAACTATATAGAATATATAGATTGGCGGTTCACATATTGAACTCTTCCATCTCGGGCATCTGAAGCTGTTTCATAAGCTTCTTTCTCATCCTCCTGTTGGAGGAGAGCCCCTTGACGGCCTTCTGCGACATGTTGTAGTACTTCAGGAGGGACCGGACCTCCTTGTGGTCCACACCCGCGCCTCGGGATATCCTCTTGATCCTGGAGGATTTGATCTCCTTGGGATGCTGCAGCTCGTAATCGGTCATGGAGTTCATGATCACCTTGAACTGAGTGAGCCTCTTCTGGGTCTCCTTCGGGTCCTGCTGTTCCACCATTGAACCCTTCATCCCCCCGAATCCCTGAGGT
>JAGLEG010000140.1 GCA_023145185.1 Thermoplasmata archaeon | reverse complement strand
CGGGACCTGACGGATGTGACGTCAGATACCGGTGGGTATCTGACATTCTCCGTCAAGGCATCGGACAACGTCATGGTGGACCGGGTCACGATCACATATTGGCAGGGCGAGGGGAAGGAGAGGATAACGACGCCAATGAAGATGGAACACGATGGGATATGGGTGCACGTGATAGAGGTAGGGTGGGATAATGACCTCCCCATATCATACCATTTTACGGCAACGGACAGTGAGGGGAACCTGAACAGGTCGGAACCCGTGTCCATCGCTGTAAGGGACACCCAGGACCCACGTATGATCTCCGATATGAGCGATAAGTTTACACACATGGGAGGTACGCTCAACTTCTCGGTAGAGGTGGCGGACAACATCGGCATAGAGGGTGTGGAAGTACAGTGGTGGTGGGGAGGTGAAGGGTACAGGTACATGGTGCCCCTGCACCCGACCGGGGTGGATATATGGTCGGTCACCTTCTCCCTGGATGAGGAGCGGTATCCTTTCCTGAACTACCGGGTGATCGTTGAGGACCTCAACGGCAACGTCATGGAGGGCAATCTGATGGAGGTCACCATCTATCTGCCTCCTCCAGTTAACGAGGACCCGCCTGTTGACCAGGACGGCGATATCGATGACGATATGATGTCGGATGAATGGGAGGAGGCCATGGGTCTGACCGTCGGAGTAGATGACAGGTTCGAGGATCCGGACGGCGACGGCCACATGAACCTCCATGAGTTCGAGAACGGAACGGACCCAATGGACCCCGAGAGCTATCCCATGACAGAGGTGAAGAACACCGATCCCTCCCTCCTCGTTCTACTTGGCGGGGCCGCCCTGATCATATTGTTGATTGTGATGGTGATAATATTCTTCGTTCTGAAGGCTCGCAAGGAGGAGGAGGAGAAAAGGGTACACCATCTGGATACCCACCACCACAGGAGCCAGCACCTCGGCTCGCACCACGAAGCCCCACACCTCGACCAGCATCCAGCGGGCGGCGATGAGAGTAGAGATGAACCCGTCACCATTGAACAGAAAGGCCAAATATAAATAACGACCAGGCTCTATCATCTTTTGACCTGTTTTGGAGGGAGACATCTTGAGAATTATTGGGCCCTTGTTGATAGTAGCCATGTTTATCTTTTCCGGATCGATCATGTTGGATGAAAATACGGATGGTGTATCATCTTCCACCCGATCCCTGCCGTACTACCACAATGCGTACATTCACGCAGATCTCACCTATGCTAATGGAAGCCCCGCAGAGG
>JAGLEG010000014.1 GCA_023145185.1 Thermoplasmata archaeon | reverse complement strand
GCACGTTTATATAACAGTATATCTTCACCCGATCATAGCTTAAACGATGGGATGCACCGTCAGGTATGTTTCTACAATACCCAATTGGCGCATTTGATCATCCGGGGGCCTGAATATGGCAGACAATAAAAAGAAGGGAATTGGAGAACAGGTAGGGGGGGATTACGATTCGTCATCCATCGAGGTGCTGGAGGGTCTGGAAGGGGTTCGAATGAGGCCCGCCATGTACATCGGCTCTACCGATACACACGGCCTTCACCATCTGGTATACGAGGTGGTTGACAACTCGGTCGATGAGGCAATGGCCGGATATTGTACTGCCATCAACGTGACCATACAGAAAGATGGTTCCGTGAGGGTGGACGATGACGGCAGGGGCATCCCCGCAGACCCACATCCGATTTACGGCCTTCCAGCAGTGGAGATAGTTATGACCAAGCTCCACGCCGGTGGGAAATTTCAGAGCGACGCGTACAAGGTCTCGGGCGGGCTTCACGGCGTGGGCGTATCCGTGGTTAACGCGCTCTCAAGCTGGCTGGAGGTGATGGTCACCAGGGACGGGAAGGTCCAGAAGCAGAGGTATGAGAGGGGCAGGACCGCAACCAAATTGGAGCTGGTGGGAACGGCCAGCCCGAAAAAGGCCGGGACATCGGTGGTATTCATGCCCGATGAGAGTATATTCTCCACTACCGAGTTCAAGTTCGAGATCCTCGCACACAGGATGAGGGAGATGGCATTTCTCAACGGCGGGGTGACCATCACGCTGAAGGACGATCGGGACGGGAAGGAGGAGGAGTTCCTGTACGAAGGGGGCCTGCTATCTTTTGTCAAATGGGTGGATCGGAACCGCCACCCGATCACATCGGAACCCTTCGCCCTGACAGGGGAGAAGGACGGGGTATCCGTGGAGCTGGCCCTGGAGTGGACGGACAGCTACACCGAGAACGTCTTCACCTATGCGAACAACATCCATACGTCGGAAGGTGGGACACACCTGTACGGGTTCAAATCCGCCCTGACGAGGACCATGAACGACTACGGACGGAAGGAGGACCTGTTCAAGAAGATAGAATCCGTTCAGGGTGAGGACATTAGAGAGGGGCTCACCGCAATACTCTCCGTAAAGATACCAGAACCGCAGTTCGAGGGGCAGACAAAGACAAAGCTTGGAAACTCCGAGGTCAAGGGGATCGTGGAGACCCTGGTCAACGAGAAGCTGAGGGAGTATCTCGAGGAGCACCCCAGGGAGGCGGAGAAGATAATTGCAAAATCCATACAGTCCTCGCAGGCCAGAGAGGCTGCCAGGAAGGCCAGGGACCTCACCAGGAGGAAGGGCCTTCTGGATGGAGGCGGCCTCCCGGGCAAACTGGCGGACTGTCAATCCAAGGACCCTGCAGAATCCGAGATATATATCGTGGAGGGCGACTCGGCCGGGGGTTCGGCAAAACAGGGACGGGACCGGAAGTTCCAGGCGATCCTCCCATTAAGGGGAAAGATCCTGAACGTTGAGAAGGCGAGGCTGGACCGTATACTTTCCAACAACGAGATCAAGGCGCTTATAATGGCGTTCGGCTCCGGCTTCGGCGAGGATTTCGATCTTCAGAACCTGAGATACCATCGGATCATCATAATGACCGATGCGGATATTGACGGCGCCCACATCCGGACACTGCTTCTGACCTTCTTCTACCGGTACATGCCGAGCATCGTATCAGGCGGCTATCTCTATATCGCCCAGCCGCCCCTCTACAAATTGAAGAAGGGCAAGCAGGAGTTCTACTGCTTCACCGACGAGAGGAAGGATGAGCTGGTACAGGAGCTGGGCAGGGGCGTATATATCCAGAGGTACAAGGGGCTTGGTGAGATGAACCCCGAACAGCTGTGGGAGACCACCATGGACCCGGAGAGCAGGACCCTCCTCAAGGTGACGGTGGAGGACGCCATCGAGGCGGATCAGATGTTCACAATACTGATGGGGGACCAGGTCCAACCAAGGAAGGAGTTCATCGAGGAGCACGCACTGGAGGTGACCGACCTTGACATCTGAGGAGGGGGAGAATATGGTAGATACCGAGGGTGAGAAGATAGAACAAGGGGGCGTTCTCGAGAGAGATATCGTCGACGAGATGAGGACATCCTACCTCAACTACTCCATGTCGGTGATCGTGGGGAGAGCCCTTCCGGATGCCAGGGATGGTCTGAAGCCCGTTCACAGGAGAATTCTCCATGCCATGAACGAAGGGGGGTACGTTGCGGGTAAGCCCTACAGGAAATCAGCAAGGATAGTGGGAGATGTTATGGGTAAGTACCACCCACACGGCGATTCTTCAGTATACGATTCAATGGTCCGCATGGCCCAGTCCTTCTCATTGAGATATCCCATGGTCGACGGGCAGGGGAACTTCGGCTCGATAGATGGCGACTCCGCTGCGGCCATGAGATATACGGAATCCAGGACGACCAGGTTCGCCATGGAGATGCTGGAGGATATCGACAAGGAGACCGTCGATATGGTGGAGAACTACGACGCCTCACTGGAGGAGCCCTCGGTCCTCCCCTCCAGGGTGCCCAATCTGCTCGTGAACGGCTCATCCGGTATCGCGGTGGGCATGGCCACGAACATGCCGCCACACAACCTGGGAGAGGTCGTGGAGGGCATGATCAAGCTGATGGAGGACCCGGAGATAGATACACTGGGCCTGATGGAGTGCGTAAAAGCTCCCGATTTCCCCACAGGCGCGACCGTATACGGGACTCTGGGAGTATACGAGGCCTATGATACCGGCCGCGGAAAGGTGACCATGAGGGCCAAGGCGGATATTGAGGGGAGGGAGGGGGGAAGGTCCCGTATTGTCGTGACCGAGATACCCTACATGGTCAACAAATCCAACATGCTGATCAAGATCGCAGAACACGTGAAGAACAAGGTGTTCGAGGGCATATCCGATATCAGGGATGAGAGCGACAAGGACGGCCTCAGGGTAGTCTTCGAGCTCAAGAGAGATGCGATTCCAGAGGTGGTCCTGAACAGGCTGTACAAGCACTCGGACCTCCAATCCACCTTCGGGGTGATCAACCTCACCGTGTTGGATGGACAGCCCAAGGTCCTCTCCCTCAAGGAGCTCATGACGGTGTTCCTGGAGCACCGCAGGACGGTAATAAGGCGCTCAACCACCTATGATCTGAAGAAGGCCAGGGAGAGGCTTCACATCGTGGAGGGGTTGATAATCGCCCTGGACAACATCGACAGGATAATCAAGATGATCAGGGCCTCAAAGGATGGGGAGGCTGCAAGGTC
>JAGLEG010000139.1 GCA_023145185.1 Thermoplasmata archaeon | reverse complement strand
GGAAGGGGAAGAGGAAAAAACCCCTGGTATCTTTTCGGCCGAGGGTTTCAGGAAGATCTCCGGGGCCGTCAAGAAACTGTTTGTAACAGATCCTTCCGATGTCCACCTCGTCAAGAAAGCAAAGGAACTGGAGAGGGAAGATGCCGATCTCCTGGAAGGATTGGAGTTTAAAGACACATTGGATCTTGGGGATCCTCACGTGGAGGTCAAGGTTTTCCTAAATCCGGAGACGAGCGAATATATCTACCATCCGATCGAACCGATCCTGGCACCCAGGCAGAAGGAGGTTTACGAGTTTCTACTGATGACGCTCAACAAGGCCCTGAGCTACAATCGGGAGGCCATGGAGGACCCCGAGCTGAAGTCGAAGTTCCTGATCGAGGAGATAGAGAACATCAGATCGGATTACGTATCGATAATCGGAAACCTATCCGAGGAGTTCATTGATCCGATCCTCTATTACCTCAAGCGGGAGTTCATAAGTTACGGCAAGATCCACTGCCTGATGCTGGATCAGGGCGTGGAGGATATCTCCTGTGATGGGACGGACATACCGGTCTTTGTCTATCACAGGGATTACGGGTCGATCAGAACCACCATATCATACGAGACCGATGAGATCCTCGAGGGCTATGTGGTCTCTCTTGCACAGAGGGCGGGAAAGAGCATTACAGTGGCCGATCCTATCCTGGATGCCACGCTTCCCGAAGGGCACAGGCTAAATGCGACATTCGGAAGGGAGGTGACCACCCGGGGCTGCTCGTACACGATAAGGAAGTTCAAGGAGGATCCCCTTACGATCACTGACCTCGTCGGTTACGGGACGCTATCTACCCAGATGGCCGCCCATTTCTGGCTGGCCGTTCAATATGGCGAATCCATGATATTCTCGGGCGGTACGGCATCAGGTAAGACCGCCACAATGAATGCCATTTCCATATTCATTCCCACATCGGCCAAGATCGTTTCAATAGAGGACACCAGGGAGGTGAACCTTCCCCACCAGAACTGGATCGCTGGAATCACGAGAGGGGGGGCCGAGGGAGACAAGGCCGGCGACATAAACATGTACCATCTCCTGAGGGCCGCATTGAGACAGAGGCCGGAATACGTCATAGTGGGAGAGGTGAGGGGCAAGGAGACCATGACCATGTTCCAGGCGATGGCCACGGGCCATACCACATACTCCACCATGCATGCGGATTCTGTAAAATCCATAGTGTACAGGTTGGAGAATCCCCCGATCTCCATTCCCAGGGTGCTGATCCAGGCGTTGAACCTGGTCGCCATACATAATCAGCTCAGGGTGGAGGGTAAGCGTGTCAGAAGGGTGACGGAGCTAGTTGAGATAGTCGGGATCGAACCAACCAGCCTGGAGGTCATCACCAATCGTGTTTACGGTTGGGAGGCGGCCGGGGATCATTTTGATTTCGGAGGCCATTCGAACCTCTATGAGAAGATAATGGATATGGAGGATATGACCCGGGATGAGGTTGTTTTCGAGCTGAACAGAAGGGCTGAAGTGATCGAATGGCTCGAGAGGAATGACGTCAGGCAGTATCGGGATGTTTCCAAGATCGTTGTGGAGTATTATGAGTCCCCCGAGAAGGTGATGACACTGCTCAGGGAGTACTCTACAATAGATATAACCGAAGGTTTGAGGATATTCGATGAGGAGGTGAAGGAGCGCCTCCCACCTTCCAACCAGGACCTTCTTCCGGCGGCGAGCGTTGATAGCGTGAAGGCCGCAGAGGCACAGGGAGGTGCATGATATGGCGTTGACCCCTTATTATCGTCTGTGCATGAGGGTCGGTCCTGCAACTGTTCTTGGGGAGAAGCTTGCAGATAATAACCCCGATATCGAGATGACCCTGTCAAGGGCCAACATGAATATCAGGGGCGAGGTGTTCTACACGGTGGCTGTGGTCTCAACCGCGATAGCGTTTATCGTGAGCCTTTTACTGGCCTCATTCCTTAACCTGCTTATGCTCCCATCGATGGGCGTTGAGATGCCCATCCGGGTCATCGTATGGGTTCTCCTGCCCATCATCGTTCCTGCGGGCACATTTCTGGTGTTTCAGGTACTTCCCTCCAACTCGATCGGGGAGAGGAAGAAGAATGTGGACAGGAACCTGCCCTATGCCACAAATTACATGGCTGCCATGGCATCTGCCGATGTAACGCCTCCCGCCATATTCAGGGGACTTGCCGATCAGCCGATATATGGTGAGATCCAGATCGAGGCGGAGAAGATCGCAAGGGATATAGATTTCTTTGGAAAGGACCTGATGCTGGTGCTTCAAAAAGCCATTGCGCGGTCCCCTTCTCCTAAGTTTCAGGACTTCCTTCAGGGCATAATCACAACCGCGAATTCAGGGGGGTCGCTGAAGGTCTATTTCATGTCAAAATCGGAACAGTTCATGATAGAGAACAGGCTTCAGCAGGACAATGATCTTCAATCCCTTGGAGTTATGGCCGAGAGTTTCGTAACTGTGGTTGTGGCCTCTCCCCTCTTCCTCATCATCATGATGTCCACGATGACCATGATGGGGCAAAAGGGTGGGACCACCTTCCTCTACAGCATAATATTCGGCTTGATACCAGTGGCACAGATCGTGTTCGCCGTTCTGCTGGCCGATACGGGGGCTTCAGATTGAGACCTGACGACGATTCCCCCAAAAGGGGCAGGAAACAGTTGGTTTCGAGGAAGGACCAGGAAGAGGGAGCGGGCACCATCAAGCTGAAGGCCGCCTCAACCACGCAGAGAAGAAAGGATAGGATCGTATGGGGGATATCGGTCGCCGTAGGCCTCATGTTCCTTTTCCTGACAATCGGCACCTTCCCCACTCAGACCAAGGACGAATACAAGGACACATATGATACCATGGATGAGACACAACAGAGGCTGTCCATGAGAGAGGGTTTCCTTGATATCAATACCACCTTCAACACTACTGATTATTGGGTTAAGGATGAGGTCGTTATCGGCTGGCACAGCTTCCTGATGTTGACCTTCCTGGGAGGGGTTGGCCCGATAGCCATCTACGAATCCAGAAAGAGAAAGAGGATCGATAGGATCGAGGAGAGACTTTCGGATTTTCTCCGTGATCTGTCGGAATCCATGAGGGCAGGACAGACGTTGCATGAGGCGATCAAGACCTCCGCCGGCGGTGAATATGGGGCTTTGACCCCGGAGATCAAGAAGATGGCGTTACAGGTTTCCTGGGGCGTATCCGTCACAAAGACCCTGGATATGTTCGCAGAGAGGGTGAACACAAACCTGGTAAAAAGATCGGTTACCCTGATCAACGAGGCGTCCAGTGCGGGAGGCAACGTATCCAACGTTATCGATGCAGCGGCGAAGGATACCAGGGAGATCCAGATAATGAAGATGAAGAGGGCGACCGAGATGGGGATCTACAAGCTCGTCATCGGCGTTTCTTTCCTCGTGTTCCTTGTCGTCGTTGCCGTCATGTTCTTCTCTTTCATGCCCGAGATGGAGAACCTATCAGACAGCTATTCATCCTCTTCGGATGGAAGCTCAGCTCAGTCCCCTGGAGGGTTTGATCCCACAGGAGTGGATTTCCAGGAGGTCAAGCTCCTTTTCTTTGCAGCTGTGGCAGTTCAGGCAGTGGGTGATGGGATCGTAGCCGGTATCATGGCGACAGGAAGGGTCAAGGACGGCCTGGTCCTGGCCACATATTTCGGTGCGTTCACCCTTGTCGCATTCGATCTATTCCTGTTATGACGCTTTTATGAATAGGACTTCATAAAGGTAAATAAAAAGGTTAATCTAATGTAACTCCAATGATGTGGGGCAATTGTAGGAAGGAGCAAAATGAAGGTTATATCGAAATCTCAGGGAGTCCCCATCTCGATGATCGTTATTGGGGGGCTGATGGCCACGATGTCGTCCATGGAGTTCGCAGATCAGAACAATACAACGCTGTTTGTGGCGGGATGGTTCCTGATCCTGTTCGGAATCCTCGCCTGGTTCATCCCGGAACTGGGTAGATTCCTCAGGAAGAAACAGCGGACAAGGATGAGGGCGTACAATAGAGAGTCAGCAGAGGCCCCACAGGGGAGAAGGAGAGCGCCGCCAAGGAGGTGAAGAAATGAAAGATGACAAGCCGATAATATGGGCCTTTCAGAGGGCGATAAGGAAAGCTCTGAAAGGGGCGGATGGGATCGTGACATTCCCGACCAGAGAGGAGATGGAAACGGCTGTGGCGCGCGAGGTTTTTAGATCACAATGGAAGGCCTACAACGACTCCAGCGACGAACAGAGATATCGTTTGATAGAGAAAGCTTTGGCCCTTGATGAGGAGGACGCGTTCCTGTGGGCTGTCAAAGGCTCCCTGCTGTTGAAGTTCGATCATCTGGAGGAGGCAAAGGAGGCCATAGAGGCCTCACTGGATATTGATGGAGGCTGTGATGACGGCTGGTACTGGAAGGGGATCATCCAACTGAAGGGTGGAGATATTGATGGGGCAGTGGAGAGCCTTGAAAGATGTGTTGAGCTGGAATCGGAGTATACGAT
The DNA here is from genome assembly GCA_023145185.1 of Thermoplasmata archaeon. Taxonomy (GTDB): domain Archaea; phylum Thermoplasmatota; class Penumbrarchaeia; order Penumbrarchaeales; family Penumbrarchaeaceae; genus JAGLEG01. The sequence continues at coordinate 922 of JAGLEG010000139.1, read as the reverse complement.
GGCGGGGCTGGTACTGGCGAGGATCGAGAGGGACCGGGGTAACCTGGATACTGCCCTGGACCATATCACCAACTGCATTGAGCACTCTTCTGAGGTGTCAATGCTTCTTCTCGAGCGATCGATAATACTTCTTGAGATGATAGATCCCGATGGGGCGAGAAGCGATCTAGAGCAGGTCCTGGAGATAGAACCAAGATCTGGAGTGGCACTGGGTCTTATCCAGAGATTGGATGCCCTTGAGGAGCCTGAACCCGAGGAAGAAGAGGAACCTGAACCCGAGGAAGAGGAACCTGAACCCGAACCTGAGGAAGAACCTGAACCTGAGGAGGAAGAGGAGCCTGAGGAAGAGCCTGAGCCGGAAGAGGAGCCTGAACCCGAGGAAGAGGAACCTGAACCTGAGGAAGAGGAGGAGGAGCCTGAGCTGGAAGAGGAACCTGAGGAAGAGGAACCTGAGGAAGAGGAATCAGAGGATTCGTCTGACCTTCTCGACTCCGATCTCGAAGATGACGACGAGGATGATTTCGTGATCAGCCACGGTAAACCTTCAACGGTCGAGGAGGAAGAGGAAGAGCCCGAATCCGATGAGGAAGAACCTGAGGAAGAGGAGGATTCACTATCACTTGATGACCTCTTGAATGACGATCTACCCGAGGATTCGCCTCCCAAGGTTGTTGATACAGAAGTTGAAACCAGGGTTGAGTCCAGAAGGATACGCAAGAAGAGACAGATCAAGAAACCCAGATCCTATGGAATATCTGAAGAAGATAGATCAGAAGATATTCCACTCCCTCCGAGCGTGGATCCCGAACCCGACGACGAATCAGAAGATTCGTCTGACCCTCAAGATGGCGATGAAACTGACGTTTCATCTAACCCTCGTCGTGCCAACGAATCTAGAGATTCGTCTTACCTTCGCGATGTC
>JAGLEG010000138.1 GCA_023145185.1 Thermoplasmata archaeon | reverse complement strand
CTGCACCCATGCCAACGGCCTTCCTCATGAGGTTCTTCAGATCCTCCGGCAGGGTCATCTTGATGCCATTTTCCTTGAGGATCGTATACATCGGGACACCAAGTGCGGTCTTCACATCGGGTATTCCATGCATGTCCCTCAGCTGGATCCCTATCTGGGAAGAGGACATTCCCTTGCTGTAAAGGTCCACGATCTGGGTCTCGATCTCATTCCTATCCACCTCAAGCCAATCCGGCTTGCTTGGTCTATAGGGTTTGGTCGACGTTGAACGACCCCTTCTTCTCGCGTGCATCCTTGCCATATTACATCTACTCCGTTAAGCCCTAGGGACCACTCCATTATACTTTTGATATATAAGTCTTAGGTGAGAGTGACCTTGGTGGTGGACCATTACCGCCAAGTAAGCGGTTCTAACGATGAAATGACCCCATCATTTTTCCCTGGAGAACTGCCATGCCATTATGCCACCTTCCATTACCTTGACATTGGTCCATCCGTTGGCCTGGAGGATCAGTGCGCCTTCATATCCCCTGAGGGATATCTTGCAGAAGCAGATGATCTCGCTATCCTTCTCCCCTGGGAGCTCATTGAGCCGCTTTCTCAAAGCACCCAATGGTATCAAGGACTCCCCCACTCCCAATCGCATGGCCTCATATTCATCGGGGCCCCTCAGGTCGAGAAGGAAGAGGTCCTCACCCTTATCAAGTCGGCCCTTGACCTCCGTGGTCGAGATACCCTGGAAATAGCCCCTGATCTTGTTCTGCATGATATGAGATGTGGAGATCAGGTTATCTATTGCAAGCGTAAATGGAGGGGCGTAGGGGAGATCGGAATTCACCAGATCGTCCACGGTCAATCCACCCTGTATCGCAATGGATGACTGGGCGATCTGCTTGCTCACGTCACCTGGGCCCATACACTGCACGCCAAGTATCTTACCCGATGCCCTGTCAGCGATCATCTTGGTTACGAGGAGTAGGCCGGACATGAAACCGGGTTTATCGGGGCCGGCGTTGATGACCGTAACGATGTCGTCATATCCCATCTCCCTTGCTTTGCTCTCGGATAGGCCGGTGGACCCTGCCGAGAAGTCGAATACCTTGCAGATGGACGTATGTATTGTTCCTGGGAAGGTCGCGGTATTCCCCAGGATCACGTTCTCACCCGCCACCCGCCCCTGAAGATTTGCCAGATCGCCGAAGGGAGCCAGGGTCATCTTTCCAGTGATCCGGTTCACTACCTCGACGCAATCGCCAATAGCGTAGATGTCCGGGTCAGAGGTCACCATGTGCCCATCGACCGAGATACCACCAAGTTCGCCAATATCGATCCCTGACCTCTTCGCAAGGTCCACATTGGGTTTGACACCAATGGCCATGACCGCAAGCTCGCATGGGAGCTCCAGGCCGTTCCCCAGCTTGACACCGCTCAACTTGCCGTTCTCCCCGAGGAATTCCACAACCCCATTGCCGGTAATCACATGAGCGGCCTTGCTTCTCACGTGGTTCTCCAGAAGCTTGGCCAGTTCACAACCCATGAACATCATGATCTGGTCCATCATCTCGATGACCGTGATATCAATACCGGCCAGGTTGAGCGCTTCACACGTCTCCATGCCGATGAGGCCACCGCCCACGACGATCGCTTTCTTGATCTGACCCTCATCCCTTATCTTTCGCAGCAGGTCCGCATCCTTCATGGATTGCAGGGTTGTGATCCCATCGAGGTCGATCCCAGGGATGGGTGGCATGTTGGGTTTGGACCCCGTTGCGATGATGAGCTTATCATAATCGAACCTCCTCTCCTCTCCCGTTGTCAGGTCCTTGCACAGAACCGCCTTCTCATCCCTGAGGATGAGGGTAGCCTCTGTCATTGGTATCGCCCTTATATCCTTCGCATTTTGAAAGAAACCCGGGCCCCTGATCACTCCGGTCGGGGTACTTAACAGGGCGCACCTGTCATCAAATACTCCGCCGACATAGTATGGATAACCACATGAGGCCATAGAGAAATCTGGTCCCTTTTGAATTATCACAATATCCGCATTTTGATCCAATCTCCTGGCCCTGGCCGCAGCTTTTGGTCCCGCTGCAGACCCTCCTATCACAACGATCCGCTTCCTGTTCTCCATATGATCAACCCTCAACGAGCATAGAGTTCGCTCGACCTGTTATACAGGTATAACTTCATTATATATCACATATTTGCACAGCAGGTTGCCCACCTGTAGACCGCATATCCTCCTGTTTATATCGAAGGATGATAGTAGAATATCACCATGCCCATAACCACGTTATACGTCGTGGGTCTTTTTTCCAATGTCCGAATATCATCATTAATATGTGATGACCACAATCTACCCTTGACAGCCATGGATGGGAATGAGCCTTCGGATGATCATGGGCCGCACAATAAAAGTGTTGATGACATCCTTGCTGAACTGGGAACCTCCACCAGTGGTTTGACCGATCAGGAAGCCGAGAATAGAGCGGTAACCTATGGAAAGAACGAGCTGATCGAGTCGAAGAAGGACCCAAAATGGAAGAAATTCCTCAGGCAGTTCACCGATGTTCTGATCATCGTCCTCCTCATTGCAGCCGTGGTCACTGCTATCCTGGACCCCACCGGAATAGATTGGATGGTGATAACCGCGATTGTGCTGATCAACGCGATCATCGGATATATCCAGGAGGAGAAAGCGGAGGAAGCTATCGATAACTTAAAAAAATTGGCTGCCCCCAAAGCGATCGTGTTCCGTTCCGGTAAAAAGAAAGAGATACCCGCAGGCTCCCTTGTGCCTGGAGACATCATCTATGTTGAAAGTGGAATGAGCATCCCGTCGGATTCCAGGGTGATCGAGAGCAGGTCCCTGAAGATCAACGAAAAGGCACTCACGGGTGAGAGCCTTTCGGTCGAAAAATGTAGTGGGGCCATCAAGGGAAAAACGGTACTGGCAGATCGAAAGAACATGCTTTACATGAGCACTACCGTTGAGATCGGTAGTGGAACGGCCGTGGTAACCTCGACCGGCATGAGCACGGAGATGGGCAATATCGCGAAAATGATCCAGCATGTGAAGAGGATGGAGACCCCCCTCCAGAAGAGGTTGAAAAAATTGGGGAAGAAGCTGGGTATCCTTGTCCTGATGGTCTGTGGATTGATATTCTTCCTGGAGATCGCCAGATCGTATAACGACCTTTCCATCGATCATCTGGTGGAATTCTTCGAGGTGGCCGTCTCTCTGGCTGTCGCCGCCATACCAGAAGGGCTGCCCGCGGTCGTCACCATCGCCCTCGCCATGGGACTGAAGGTCATGGCGGGGAAGAACGTCATTATACGAAAACTTCCTGTCGTCGAAACGCTGGGAAGCGCAACGGTGATCTGTACGGACAAGACCGGCACCCTCACAACTGGATCGATGTCCGCAGATGTGCTCTATCTGGATCGAGAAAGGATCGACATCAAGGGCGCTGGATATCAACCACAGGGTGATTTTACAGGTGGCGGAGGAACGCTTGATCCCGGGTCCATGTCAATGACCTTCGATCGGATGATGCTGGCCTCATGCCTTTGCTCCGATGCCACGATGACCTATGAACATGGAGAACGTAAGGTGTTGGGTGACACGACGGAGGGTGCCCTCATCGTGATGGCAGAAAAGGCCCTCCTCGATCCACTCAAATTGAGACAGAGATATCCAAGGGCCCAGGAGATACCTTTCGATGCCGAGAGAAAGATGATGTCGACCCTTCACAGGATCGACGGCCAGGAGATCTCATTCACCAAGGGAGCTCCCGAGAAGGTTCTTAAACTATGCCGTGAGGAATTCCTGGAAGATGGAAAGGTCTCGCTCACTGCCACCAGGAAAGGGGAGATCCAGAGGCTGGTCGATGGGATGGCCCGGAGAGGATATCGTACTCTCGCCTTCGGGACGAATGAGGGCGGGGATATGGAGAGTGACCTTACCCTGATAGGGATCGTGGGAATCAGGGACAAGATAAGAGATGAGGCGAAAAGGTCCGTGCTGACCGCAAAGGGGGCTGGTATCAGGACCTTGATGATAACTGGAGATCACAAGCTGACGGCTGTGGCCATCGGAAAGGAGATCGGCCTTATCAGTAAACAAAGCGAGGCGATCAACTGCAGTGACCTCGACGATATGGATGACCTGGAGTTCAAGGAGGTTTTGAAAAATACAACGGTGTACGCCAGAGCCTCACCCAAGCACAAGGTCAGGATCGTGAGGTCGCTTAGGGATCAGGGGGAGATCGTCGCCATGACCGGGGACGGTGTAAATGATGCCCCTGCACTGAAGATAGCCGATATCGGCGTGGCCATGGGCGTTACGGGCACGGATGTATCAAAGGGTGCGGCTGATATCATTCTGACCGACGACAATTTCGCATCAATCGTGGATGCGGTCGAAGAGGGGAGGGGCATCTACGACAATATCAGAAAGGTCATTCAATTCCTCCTCTCATGCAACATGAGCGAGGTGACGGTGATGCTTGTTGCCATCCTGCTCGGATGGCCCCTGCCCTTGATAGCACTCCAGATACTCTGGATGAACCTCGTTACCGACTCCTTCCCGGCACTGGCACTTGTCACCGAGCCCAAGGAGAAGGGGCTCATGCTCAGGAAACCAAGGGACCCCAGGGAGAGCGCGATAACCAGGGATATGATCATTTCAATAGGTGTGTCCACTGCGATAATAACGATAGGCACATTGCTGGTATTCTGGTATAACCTCGATTACCTGGGAAAGGATCTCGATCAGGCCCGGACCATCGCACTGACCACCATGGTCCTGTTCCAGATGTGGACGGCGGTCGCCTCCCGTTCCACCACCCACACGATGGGACAGATAGGATGGCTTACCAACAGGAAATTGATCGGAGCGATAGGACTCGCCATGGGGCTCATGGTGTTGATCATCTATGTTCCGTTCGCACAGTCCCTGTTCCACACCACGTCCATGTCGATCATCGAGTGGGCAGAGATACTGATCATCTCGATATTCGGGCTTATCGCCGTTGAGCTCTGGGAGGCGGTCAATCACAGGTTCTTCCATTATGGTGTTGGGCAGTAAATAGATAGACTGTTGAACGAACTGTTTATTTATTAAATGGGTTTTCTCCACGTAAAAACATCTGCCACCGTAGCTTAGCCTGGATGAGCGGCTGACTTGTAATCAGCAGGTCGGGGGTTCAAATCCCTCCGGAGGCTCTTTTTCCTTTTTCAATGTTAGCATATTACTATTTGAAAAGAAAAAAGGCGGAAAATTCTTCAGGATTTTCCATAGCCCGGAATGTTTAAGAGATCAACAGTTAACAACCTAACATTCCGATCACATTCTTTTTCAATGTTAGCATGTTATAAGTTTGAAATGAAAAAAGGCGGAAAATTCTTCAGGATTTTCCATAGCCTGGTGTTTAAGAGATCAACAATTACAAGCCTAACATTCCGATCACACACCTTTTCAAATATTAGCATGTTATAAAATTCAATATCAAAATGATCTTCCGCTCGATCATCCAAGATCAAACTCCACCGAATCCTCCCAGAGCGCCTCGAACCTATCCTTTAATTTCCTGGCCAGCTGGGCATTCCACAAGTAGATCGATGCGATGAACACGTTCTCCTCCGAAAGAGGGTCCCAGATGCTTAAAATTACCTTCTTTTCATCGATTATGATGAAGGGGCTGGTAAGTTCCCTGGTCCGCCTAACTTCAAATCGCCCATTTTTCATGAACCTCCTGAATATATCCTGTCGAAGCATGGGCATCTCATCATCGACTATCTCGACCAGCAGCCTGACGTTGATGCCTCTCTGGAACAGTCTCATAAAGGATGCAACTACCTGCTCATGGTCGAAAGTCTTTTCCCGATCTTCCACATTCACGTCGATACTGGGCAGTTTATTGAAATATATCAGGGCCTCTTTTTCGGTCTCATTGAATACCCTGCCAAGAAGATGGACGCTGGGCTCCCGGTCCATCATCACGGTCCAGAACGGGCTCTGACCCTCCTGCTCACGATATAGCCTTCCAAGTTCAGATCCCGCCTCGTTCGCCTTGTCCGAGAGCTCACTCAGCTCCCTGTCCTTTTGATCGATAAGGTTCTTTATCGCCATTCCCGGCTCAACAGCGTGGAAAACCTTTGGCCTGGTAAATTGGATATCTACCAGGCCCTTCCTATCAAGAGAATACAAAACGTTGTAGATCTTTCCAAAAGGAACCTTGGATAACTTGTAGATCTCCTTGGCCTCTGCATTTCCAAGAGGAAGCATCGTCAAATATACGTTTATCTCGGAATTGGTCAGGCCAAACGACCGGAGAAATTCAGTTTTCATTTTACAACCTCTTTTTGTGGAAAGTAGAGTATAAGTTGCTTATATACATAATCTCTTCGCACACTAGCAGGTGATCAAAATGATAAAGAGACTGTTTGAAAACTACGCGAAGATGATCGTAGCTCACCCCTGGATCGTGATAATGGTCTCAATATTATTGATCGCAGCTGGATTTTATGGTATTACCCAGCTCTCAATGGACCCTGAACTTTCCATGAATGATGAGGATAGCGAGGTGTACAAGGATTACGAGGTCTATCTGGATAATTTCGATGGAGGTGAACGGGTTTTCATCACCATCGTAACCGAGGACCCAACCAGTATCGAGAGCCTTCAGAAGATGTCCGCCCTTGAGGAAAACCTCGTAAAAAATGAGGAGATCATATCGGTATCCTCCATTACAATCCTGCTGAAAGAGGCCTTTGAGGCGAAGACCGGAACCTCGGCCATCCCTCCGAATCAGACCCTTGTGGACCAGGTCCTTCAGTCATTACCGCAGGATACCCTGAAGACATTCGTGCCATCCGAGGATACAGCCTTGATCATTGTTGAGATGGACACCGCAAACAGCCTGAACATAGTTGAGGATGCGCTTGATGATACCAATTTTGGGGATGAGACAAAAACCAATATCGTTGGCAAATCGGTATTGCTCAACGAGATCTCTGACAGTATGCAAAAAGATATGCGTATGCTTATCGGCCTGGCAATAGTCCTGATGATAGTTATCCTGGGCCTGATCTTTGGGCATGTCAGGCTCAGGTTCCTTCCACTGGCCATGGTCATCGTTGGGCTTATCTTGACAATTGGAATAATGGGATATATCCAGCTTCCTGTTTCTATGGTGGTTATCGCCGTTTTTCCTCTCCTGATAGGACTCGGGATCGATCATTCGATAAATTTTCACAATCGCCTACAGGAGGAGGTTGACCGGGGCGATCCAAAAAAGGCATTGATCGGATCCATGAAGAACATCGGCCCTGCCATGGTGGTGGCCCTGTTTGCAACGATCCTCGGTTTCATCACCCTTCAACTATCAACAATGGTCATGTTAAGGGAGTTCGGAACCGTTGTCGTGATCGGGGTGATCATGTGTTTCATAGTATCGATGTCACTCCTTCCAAGCGTTCTCTATCTCTTCCACATGAAGCTAAACTCCGTCAAAGGCAAAAAGAAGAAGGAGAGGAAAAAACCAGCCAGGGAGAGTCTGATAGAGAAGGGGATCGTAAAGATCACAACTGCCACATCAAAACATCCGGTATCGATAATCTCCATTGCTTTTGTACTTGCGGTCATGGGCATGATCGGCGGCATGTACGTCGAGGTGATCGTGAGCCAGGAGGAACTTGTTCCGCAGGACCTCAATGCCCTTGAGGAACTTGACGATCTGAGGGCCCTCATTGGTGGAACAGATGAACTGATCGTGGTGGTTCAGGCTCCCGATGTGACCGACCCGGCCATATTGCAATGGGCTCAACAGATCGGCATGGAGATACAGACAGGTTGGACCGCCATAACCAAGGTGAACAGCGTTGCTAATTTCGTCTCCCTTTATTCCAATGGAACCATTCCACAAGATCCCAATACCACCATGATGATGGTCTCGAATATTCCCTTGAACATGCGATCTAACCTTATCAACGAAGATCGATCCATCATGCTTATTCGCCTTACGCTCAATGAATCCGATGCGGAGAAAAGGTCAGATCTAATTGAAGATATCCAGTCCATTTTGAACGACGGACCGGAGGGTGTTGATGCATTCCTGACCGGAACACCAGTGCTTGAGGATGAGGTTATGACGGGAATGATCAAGGACAGGGACCTGTTGACCGCCATTGGGGTTATCCTGATATTTGTGGGGCTCCTGGTCCTGTATCGGAAACCGATCAAAGCGGTTATCCCGCTCGTGCCGATAATACTGGTCATCGGGTGGTCTCTGGGTTTGATGTATTTGCTCGGGATACCGCTTAACCCCCTCACCATCGGCCTCGGCGCCCTGATACTCGGCCTGGGGGCAGAATACACCATCCTCCTGATGGAGAGGTATTACGAGGAACGAAAGCTAGGTGAGGAACCTTCATCGGCCATCGAGATCGCCTCCAGGAAAATTGGCCTGGCCATATTCTCATCCGGGCTGACGACAATGGGCGGTTTTGCAGCTCTGCTGTTATCCTCATATCCATTCATAAGAAACTTTGGAATGGTCATAGTGATCGATGTTGCACTTTGTCTTATCAGCACCATAGTGGTGCTCCCCCCCCTGATAGTGGCCATCGATAAGGGCGTCATCAGTTGGAAAAATAGAAGAGATGAGAAATGATCGTACTCCAAGTGTAGGCTTGACAGGTGAAAGGCCCATCTCAGGCCATTGGCAGGAAAATCTTGAAGCTCGCTCCCTGCGAATGATCTCCCTTCATCCGGTCCTCGACCCAGGCCTCCCCGCCGAACCTCTCCACGATCCCCTTGACGATCGAGAGGCCGAGACAGTTGTCAGGAGCGATGGACTGGGTATGATAGAAACGATTGAAAATATTCTCCTTCATCTCATCCGGGATGCCCTCCCCCCTGTCATTGATGCTTATGGAGTAGCCATCAACGGCGTTCCGCGAACATCTCTTCACGAGTACCTCCACCAGAACGGACTCTCTTGGATTGTGAACAATGGCATTCTTCAGCACATGGTAGAACATCTCGTCCACCAATTCATCCGATCTCACCGTCAATGGGCTCCTTCCAAGCCTGGCCTTGATCTGGACCTTTTTATCAGGATGCTCCTTCCTCACCATCTCCGCCATCCGATGGAATGAGTCCTTGATATCTATGGACTCCAGGTCCTTGGGCCCTTTCTGGATCTTGGAGAACGTTCTGACCTTTCCCACCAGCTGCGAGGATTTCCGGATCGCATCCAGGCTGCTTGTCACGTAGGATCTGGACATGGGCGTAAGGTCAGGCCTTTCAAAAAGAAGCTCCAGAAAGCCGATCGACACAGTATTGATATTGGAGATATCATGTGACAGAATATCGAGATATAGCTCTGTTTGGCCCTTGGATTCGTTGAGCGCCCACTCGGCCCTCACCCTCTTGGTGATATCTCTCCTTACCCCCTTGATCCCCTTGATACCCCCACCCTCATCCATCCTTACGGCCGAGACCTCGTAAACCCTTTCCTTATCGTCGATCATCTTCCTCTCCAACAACGTGGTCTCACCCTTTTCCAACAGTTCGGGAAGCATAAGATCAAGTGTGCCCGGATCAAAACCTTTCCTGATGAGCTGACCTGTCGTTATTTCTTTCCCACACTGCTGGAGGAAACTTGAGTTCATCAATGTGAAACGACAGGACCTGAGGAAACCCGAGACAAGTTCATCCACTCTTTTATCCCTGCTCCTGGGGACCTTGACAACAGCCTCGAATATCCCCTCATCAACCCTCTCCAGTATCTCCTCTATCATCTTCTTCTCCTGGGCGATCTCCTTGTTGAGCAGGGAGTTTACAATTGAGAGGGAGATGTGGCCGCCCATGAATTCCAGGAGCTTGAGGTCAGACTCCGTGAAAAAATTGGGTTTCTCGCTTATCAGGGCGATAATGCCCACAACCTCCCCACCAGAGGTTACGGGTATCACCATTGCAGACCGATATTTCAGCATTGAAACAACCTGCTGGGTGGACCTCAGGTCCATTGAGGAATCCTTTACCAGCATCCCCTCCCCGGTCTCGGCGACCATTCCAGTGACGTGGGAGCCCAGATCTATGGAATGATAGCTCAGGGCGTATGATGGGTCCAGCCCGTAGGTAGCCCTGACGGTTATCAGATCGCTCTCCTTTTCCATGAAATAAATTGCCCCGCCCGTTGCTCCGAACCCGTCCGTCAGAAACCGGATCATATTGGGAAGAAGTTCATCGGGCTGGGTATAGGTGGACACGACGTGCGCCAGGTTCGAACGGAGCCATAGCTCCTTTTTCAACTTGGATATCTCCTGCTGAAGCTTGCGCTCGTTATCCAACATTTTCCTACCCCTGACATATACTGTCTTCGTCTATCCAGTTTCCATAATACGATTTCACTCCTACTTAACCCTTACTAGGTTACACCAAATGAGGGATGCGATCTGGGGTGGTCCAACAGGATTTTATGGAAATCTAGTACAAAATAACCGTAAAGCCTTAAAACACGGAGGATATATTCCAGGCCATGGACAATAAGATCTTGGAAAGGGTGGGTCGGACAAAGATCATAATAATTTCGGCGGTCCTGTTCATACTACTCTCCGGAAGCCTCATTCTCCTGCTCAGAGGCGGAGATGAAGATAAAGGAGTGACCTATGATCCAACAGAGGAACTTCCACAGGATTTCGGGATAATAATGGAAGCCCCGTTCGATAACGACACCATGATGTTCAGCGCAATGCTTTCAAGCCTGGCGGTGGAGGAGGATGGAACCTACCATCCAATGTTCGTCCTTGAAGAGGATGGGGGGCTGGACGCGCATCAAATGGACACTATTGAGAAGGCTGACCTGTTGGATAGGGGCTACCTTCTCTTCATGAACGATCCAGAGATTATGCTCAAGGTGGAGGGGCAGGTCGATATCGCCGGAAAATATGACATGGGACCGAGATCGCTGGGCAGGTTCATGGGTTTCAACGGCATCATTTCCGTCTCCACATTCGAGGAGGCCCTCTGGGCTTCATCGATTGCGAAGAAAACGGATAAAGTGATGGTGAAAGGGGCAAATACCTACGGTAGCCAGGAGGAAGCATGGATGGACCTTCAGGCCCTCGGCGTGCCTTTCGAATACGTTGCCATCATAAACCCGCTTGACCTCAGCGCCGAAACCCTCGATTTATGTGATGGATACGACACATTTGACGACCAATTCCACATCCCGGCACTCTCGGCGATCGGTGGGGAACTTGCTGCGTACAGGGATGCTTATGTGCTCACACAATACACGGCTTCCCACGATGAGATCGGCTACATGGACACCGAATTGAACCAGAGGGCCATCGGATATTATCAGGAGCTCAAGAAGGTGACCGATATGTACGGTCTACCGAAGAATATCGCCCTGGTCGGATCGGCCTCGGCAGTTCCACAGTTCCAACTTCCCGATGAGACTAACGAGGATCCGGAGAACGTGGAGGGAGATCTTCTGGTCAGCTCAGATGTGGTCTATGGTTTCCTGGGAGAGGACCCCTACTACATGGACTGCGCTGTGGGAAGATTGGTCAACCTGAACCTGCAGGGCATGACAAACCTGATAGTCAGGACGTTCATGTACGATCGTTTCGAACAGACCGTGTCCATAGATTACACGGCAGGGACCGAGAACGTGGATTGGAGACAGCACGGAACCTCATTTTCAGGTTACGAGATCACGTACGAGAGGGGGCAGGTCACTCCTGCTCGTTTCTGGTGCAGGGATGCCACGGATGAGGGCATGACCTATGACTACATCGGACCTTCCGGATTCGGGAGGGACATACTCATCGGGGACGGCGTGGAGCCCAGGGCTCCCGAGGACATGAACAACGCGATGGAAGCGTCAGGTTTCATCGCTTACAGAGGGCATGGTTCCGAATATGGTTCCCTTTACATGGTCCCATATGCGGTGAACAGGAACGAGAACGGTGTTCTGAGGGGGGAGGAGGTGGCACAGCTCCTCCTTCCACCCCAGGTGGGTTTCTGGGTTGCCTGTATGAATACGAAGATACACGGCGCAGGTTGGTGGAAGCCCGCTGAACCGATCGAGGTGGAGAGAACATTTGCATTGAACTACCTCTACGGAGGGGCCGTAATTGCAGGTGGGGCAACGGAGGTCAGCTTCTCCAACATCGCACAGGATGCCACCTCTGCCACCGAGGAATGGCTTCCCGGCATCGTAAACAGCAACTGGGATGATGACAACTATGAGTGGGACCTGAACGATGCGTGGTTCGCCTTCTTCTGGGATGCGCTGTTCAACAACGAAGACGAATATGGAACGGCAGGGGAAGCTCTCAGATGGGCGGAGAACCGCTATATCCATAACCCGATCAGGGGGGAACCCGTGAGCCCACTTATTCAAGACCACGACGACCCTGACTGGCAGGGGGGCCTTCTTGGTGCCCACTGGAAAGAGGTCTCGATGTTCACAATATACGGAGATCCGGCATTTTCGCCCGCCCAGAACAGGGCCGGTGAGAACTCCTACCGGCCCTGGACAAATGGGGCGGACGATACCGGAGAGCCTTAGGGGACGATGAAGCTGAGATAGTCCTTTCCTTTCATTGTGAGGACCGGTATTCCCCGGGAGAGTAGTTTGGACCTTAACCTCTTATCAAAGGTCATCACGGCCCATTCCTTGTTTACCGCTAGATTGAAGATCGGGCCGTCGCCTGTGCCCTTTACCTCCACGTGATCGTAGTTATCAGCAAGCTTTCTTGCAGCCTTCCCCTTCCAATCTCCGCCCTTGATCAACCTATCCAGCTCACGGATGACGCACATGGGGACCGCGGGATGATAGCCCATGGCCGCCCTCTTGAGCTCCTGATCCAGATTGAATGCGAACTGAAATGGAGATAGTAGTGCATTGGTGTCGAGAATTATGGTCTTATCTGGAAATGAACTGGGAGGTCGCGCGCCTTTGTTGCGATCTTGGGCACCTTCATCCAGTGTCAAAAAGACCACCTTGTGATCAGATCATTATCCCATAACCGATAAGCCTGAACTTATTTCCCACCCTTCTGCTGATGGCCACCCTCTGACCCTCCTCAGCACATACGATCATCCTGAGGTTCATCTCGGCGATATTCCCATGTGCCGATGTTACTATCCCCACCGTTGTTGCGGTGCCGATGTTCAACATGAGAACCTCATTGGTCCTGATATTATCGACCTTTATCTCATCCTTCAGACCCACCAGAAGGTCCATGAGGTGGGTCTCCACCTTAAGCTTCTCAATTATCGGAGGCAGGGTGCCCGGTTTACCAAGAACGGACCCTATCAGGGAGTCGGACTTGGTCAGATGGGGGTCCAGATCTGTTCCCAACGCGCCGAGCCCTCCTGGATGAAGGCCCTTCCGGGACTTGCCCCCGGATATAAGCGAGGTCACTTTTGTGATCAACGGCCTGAACGTAATGGTGGAAGAACCTTTCTCCTCTACCTTTATACCGGGCCTTATCTCAACTTCCTCCCCCACCGAGACCTTCCCGGTCATGAGGCTGCCGCCAAGCACTCCACCTTTGAGCTCCTTGTAGATCGTCCCGGGTTTATTAACGTCAAATGACCTTGCGATAAACATCCTCAGATCTGCCTCGGCCAGATGTTTTTGCGTGGGGATCTCCTCTTCTATGGTCTTGATAAGAACGTCCAGATTTGCGTTAAAATGCGCTGATACCGGTATGATAGGGGCGTTCTCTGCCACTGTCCCCTTCACGAATTCCCTGATATTCTTCTGGCTCTCCACCGCCTTCTCCCTCGTTACGAGATCTATCTTGGTCTGAACGATCACCACGTTCTTGACACCGATAAAATCCAGGGCCATCAGATGCTCCCGGGTCTGCGGTTGGGGGCACTTCTCATTCGCGGCGATCAACAGGAGGGCCCCATTCATTATTGCCCCACCCGAGAGCATGGTGGCCATAAGGGTCTCGTGGCCTGGAGCGTCGACAAATGATACGGCCCTGATGTACTCCGTCTTCCCACCGCAAACGGGGCATTTGGCCTTGGTGCAGTAACCCTTTGGATCGCCACATTTCGAACATCTGTAGAACTCGGAATCCGCATATCCGAGCTTGATGGTGATCCCCCTCTTTATCTCCTCCGAGTGTGTATCTGTCCAGACACCAGAAAGAGCTTCGGTCAGCGTTGTCTTGCCATGGTCCACATGGCCGACCAGGCCTATGTTCACCTCGGGTTGGGATCTGACCTTCATTTGGCTTCCTCTTGTTTCAGCTGTTCTTCTATGGGCCTTGGGCCGAAGGAAGTTACCTTGATGTTCAATTGCACAATGTCGGCGGAAACCTTGTTCCCCCTTAGATGTTTTCGCCTTCTCTGACCACCCGTCACCGGATGGAAACCAGTTCCTCCAGAGAGCATGATCCTTTTTCTCACCTGTCCGGGGAGGTCTCTCCTCATCGGAAATCCATCCTTGTCCGAACCACCTGTTATCATCAGCTTGTAACCTGGCAGCGAAACAAAAAGACCATCGAACTCGTCACCTATTGACATTCCCAATAACCGGTTTGCATGCTGTCCCGTTACAACAGTGTTGTACGCCTTTCCATTCTTCGTGTCTGCAATCACAGCCTTAAACTCTACCATGCCATCACCCCTAGGGAAATGAACGATACCACCCTCACCCGTCAAACGCGTTCAGCCGGTCACGTTCAGATATTCATGAGCTGTTCAGAGATCTGTTTCCTGATGTCCTCGTCAAGAGGAACGGTCACGGAGTTCTTGTATCTCTTCGTGTCATCCGCCTGGAAGTATCCACGGGATATGGATATGAACTCGTTTGCTCCGCCGTTCTCCAGGATCGCCTTCTTTCTGGCGATCTCTATGAAGTTATTCCTCCCAAATGGGATGTTCTTGAAGTCCACCGTCTCAAAATCGACCATGTTAGGTCCTCCATTGAAGCGAACCGGACAAACAGGTTGCCCTATATAATCCTTATGTATAAGTGCCAGGGCGAGAACGTTTTCAAGGAGAATACCTCATCTGCCTGGATAATCTTTATATCGTTAACCTTCACTCACCCCCTTGTCAGCACACCCTCAGGTCGGCGATCGGTGGGGCGGGGTAATATTATTAAGGTGTGCGTGCCATATATTGGATAGTATTCCACATCCGGGGGATGGAAATATGAAATGGAGTGATCACACCCGCAGGACCAGGGCC
>JAGLEG010000137.1 GCA_023145185.1 Thermoplasmata archaeon | reverse complement strand
GTCCTTACGGGGGGCATCTACACCCTGTGGTCCATGAGGAAACCGCTGATGCAGTCGATCAAGGAGACCGTCCGGGGAAAGAAGGGGGATGAGGGAGGCCCGGCGCTGATCAGGACCGAGAGGGATTTCCACGTCTCTCCTGTATATCTTGTGGTGATCTTCATAGCAGTGGCAGGGCTCTATCTTTTCATAACCAAGTCCGTGGTGATATCGCCTATCCTCGCCGTTCTGATGTTCATCGCAACGTTTCTGTTCACGGCAGTTGCAGGGTATCTGGCCGGCATTGTGGGGTCATCGAACAATCCCATATCGTCCGTGACGATATTGACCCTCATGGTCACGGCGTTCGTTCTGCTTGGAATGAATATGGTCGGCATATCCTCCATGAGCATAGAGATGGGCATGACCGCAACGATACTGGTTGCCGCCGTTGTCTGCTGCAGTGCCGCCATAGCAGGAGATTCGATGCAGGAGCTCAAGACCGCACAGATACTGGGTGCAACGCCCATCAGGATCCAGTGGGGAAGGTTCATTGGAGTGGCTGTGGGGGCAATTGTGATACCCTTCATCGTGGGCCTGCTTGCATCGGCCTTCGTGATAGGGAAGCCCAGCGGACTGCCGGCACCACAGGCTGTTATCATGGGATCCACCGTGGTGGCGATATTCACCGGCGAGTTCAATTACGTCATGTTCGGGATCGGGATGGTCCTTGCTGCGGTCCTTATCTTTACAAAGCTTCCCGTGATGGCCGTTGCCATCGGGATATACCTCCCGTTCACGCTTACAACGCCCATATTCATCGGGGGAATGCTCGGCTGGGTATCCGAGAGGTTCGTGGTGATGAAGACCAGGATGTACGACACCGTTGGCCTTGCAAAGGATCAGGTGGAGGCGAAGATCAAGGACGCCAAGGAGAGGACCTTCAACGTAGGGCTGCTGTTCGCTGCCGGGCTTGTGGCAGGTGAGGCGATCACAGGTGTAATTGTGGCAGCAATAATCATCAGTCCATTGGATATCAAATTGATCTCCAACCCATCGGCCATACCCGGGATCTTCGGCCTCGTCTACCTGATGTTGCTGATAATCTATATCGTGATCAGGGATGACATCGCACACCTCAAGGCACCCCAGATACTGAGTATCTTCTCGAAGGTGTTCAAAAGGTGATCCAGATGGTGAGGAAGAAGAGGCGGATAACCTCGGATGCCCCCCCTTCAGGCGACAATGAGGGGGCCGGATCGGCAAAGAGACCTTTCTGGAGAAAGAGCGACGCAGAGCTCATCAAGGACCGGATCGGGGATGTCAGGTCATATCTGGATGATCGGAAGATAGAGGTGGATGAGGAGGATAGGGACGAGGCTCTGAGGTCCGCCGCCGGCATTGACCCCAACGTGGTGAACTTTCTGGATATGGTTCCCGTGCGGAGAAAGGGCTTGGAGAGGGACGGGGAGTTCCTCAAGGTGCCTGTATATCGGTCAGGATTTGGAAAAAAGATGGCGGAGAGGTTGGATCTAAGGATGCAGAGAGGCATACGCCTGGACGACTATGGGTGGGCTATCTGGGAACTATCCAACGGAGTGAGGGATATCAGGAAGATCGGTGAGCTTGTCAAGAGGAAGTTCGGGGAGGAGATCGAGCCCCTGTATCCAAGGCTTTCCAAGTTCTATGCATACCTGGTGAAGCTTGAACTTATGAAGATCACGGATAAGAACGCAGATGATAAATGAACGTCCTATTTTCTCTTCTTTTTGATCTTCTTCTTCCGAGGCTTCTGTTCCTCCTCCATCATCTCCTCTTCCGGGTCTGAGTCGACACCACGGCGAAGGTTAGACGGATCTCCTGATCCGTCGGTATCACCCTCCTCGAGGTCGGACATCTCCTGCTCCTCGATCTCTTCCAGCATCCTCTCCTCCTCCTCATCGAGGTCCTCGTCGAGGTCATCCTCCAGCTGGTCCAGCTCCTCCAGCTCCTCCTCCTCCTCCTCGCCGAACTCTTCCTCTTCCAGATCCTCGTCGAACTTCTCCTCCTCCATGGGCAATCCATCCTCGTCCTCGTCGGAGTACTCATCGTAGAAGGCATCATCCTCGTAATCGTCGTCGTACTCCTCATCCTCATAGATCGCCTCATCATCCACGGGCCCTGGATCCTCCTCGTACGATCTCCTGTTGGATCGGGTGATGAACAGGATGGCAACGATGATGAATATCAGCACTATCAACCCCACGATGCCCATTATCATCTCGTTGGAAATGGTTCTACCCCCCTCTGTATCCACCACGTCGACAGTGGTGAAGGACCACCCCTTCAAGGCAGTTGGGGCGAAGGTCGTCCCCTCAAGGGACGTGGCGCCTGTGGTGAGCGATATCAGATATTCGGTGTTGGCGATCAAACCACCGTGTTTGATGGTCAATGTCATGTTCCCGTTGGACCATACGAATTCGGGGTTCTTCAATGGAGGGTCGAACAGGATCGAGTTCCTAACGCTCTCTCCATCCATGGGCTGGTTGAAGGAGATAACTATCGATGTGATAAGGGGGACATCAACCCCTTTCGGTCCGAAAACGATCATCTCGAGGTCCAGGGGCGGGGGTTTATACTCGTAGTAAGGGAGGTACACATCAATGTAGCCCCAATCGGGGTTCTCCACCGTTAGTTCGAAGAAATTGGATGAGCCGGTGAGGTATCCGGATCTCTCTCCATCCTCCCCCGCAAGTATTTCCGGAGGTTCCACAATGAAGTATCCCCTGAGGGGAAGGACCGAGACCCTGAAGTTAGCCTCCCCTTCCGGGTCTGACAGCTTCGTCTCGATAACGTTCTCGGAATCGTCAAGAAGGGTTACGATCGCATTCACCATGTAGCCTGTTCTGGGCCCTTCTCCATACTGAACCCTCACCCGGACAAAGCCCTGTCCTGGCACCTCGTAATGGTGAAGGGTGAGGTTCACCACCATATCATCTGAGGTTCCTGTAAGCAGGATGAATTCGGTTATATTGTCCAGGTATCCAGATCTGAAATCAGCCTCTCCCCTGTGCAGCTCAACCGCCATTGACAGTATCCTCACCTGGGTGGCCTGGGATATGATCGTAGTGAAGGTAACGACCCCTTCCTCGCTTGCCATGGAGGATATGATAATGGTCCCGTTGAAGTCAATGAGGTCCACGGTGGCGTTACGCGCGGTTAACCCGGACATGGGCCCTCCCATTCCATAGAACACATTCACCACTATCTCGACCCTTGGAAGCTGGGTGGTCACCGAGATCGGGTCTGACATATCTGATGGGTTCATGCTTTCGTCGATGGCGTAGATCCTGAAACTGTATTCGATCCCGGGAAGGAGGCCTGTGATCACCGCACCTCTCTGGTCTCCTGTTACCCTCAGCACCTCATTGAATGACGAGTGTGATCCCGACCGGTTCATCTCAATGATGAACTCCAGAAGATCCTCCGTTGTGGGCATGCTCCAGGAGAGGGAGATCGTGTGCTCGGCCGTTGTCCCAACTACCAGGTTGCGGACCTTTCCAGGTGGTGTCAGGTCCAGGGTCGTGTTGAGATCGGGCAGAGATGGCTCGGACTCCCAGGTCCCGTCCCATGCGGATACCTTGAAATATGCTGTAACGCCAGGGCCCATGTCATCTGTTTCAAAGGAGTTGTTCACGGTCCGGCCTATCACATCCCATCCGCTTGATGAGCTGTTGTGCCAGTAGATCAGGTACTCGGTGGTGTCGTCCTGATTCCTTTCCCAGTTCAGCAGGAAAGCCTCACGGAGCTCTAGCGTGAATATCCTGAAACCGGTAGGCTGGGCTGGCAGGTCGATATCGGGAGATGTAAAGGGTACCAGGTGAGAATAGGAGGTATCGATGATGTAGGTGCCGTCCCACCTGTCAGCCGTCCCCCTTGAGAATACGGTGAGAGCGGTGGTCCTGAACGTGGGTGTGTTCCTGCCTTCGTAGACCCGGTTTATCACCCTGAAATAGGGGATCTTCCCGTCCGATGCCGTCAACGGGTCATCTCCTCCGAACCGGGGTGTGGAGTAGAACTGTACGTCGTCAAGGGTGAGCTCGATCTCCACCCCCTCAAAGGGATCCTCATTCCGGTCGAGGAGCATGATGCCCATGGTGTACTCCACGGAGAGGGTCGCAGTCTCGCTCACGTTGACCAACCTTATGATGGAATCCACGGACCTGATAAAGGAGTCCTCACCTGCGACCAGCGTGGATGAGATGTCGCTCCCGTGGACCTCTATCATGGACCTCGTTGCATTGATGGATGTCCAGGAGGTTATCCTGGTGTCGAGGATGAGGCCCAAGTTAAGGTCGTGGGCGGAGATCCCCACGTCTGCGGTTATGTTCGTATTGGTGATCAGGACCTCATTTCCTGTCAACATCAGGGCTGGTTCATCAGAGAGGGAAACGATCTCGCATCTGTTCACTTTCGCGACCACTCCTATGTCCATGATGAGAAGTCCGTTCCTTCCGGCAGATCCCAGATCCAGGTCCAGGTTCGAGAGCGTGAACGTTGAGCCAAAGCCCATTGAGGAGATGGCAGTTCCGTTTTTCCCATCGACACTGAACTCCACCTCATGAACGGTCAGGTTCTCGGAGTGGAGGACCATCATGCCCGTGCTGTTTTCTCCATCCACATCAAATCGCCCCCCTCTGATGGTCATGTTCCTTCCCTCTGTCACGGCTCCCGTGGACATGTGGCCCGTGGTCGTAATAACATTGCCAGAGGCCAGGCCGGACGCGTCGAACATGCCTCCGGTGGATCGGTTCCCATCTGCATATATCAGGTTTTGGAAGATTTTCATGGAGGTTTCTGAAAGGAGCACCAATCCGCTTGAACTGAGGCCTTTTGCGATGATCTGATTATTGGTGATCTGGGAACCGGTCCCCGCAACAAGCTCCATTCCCGTCGCCATCTCTCCCGTGAGTGTAAAATAATTTTGCGATATATTCAGCCCATTCGCAGAAATGGAAGAGAGTGATACGGAGATATTGGCGCTGTTATCGAATATGTTCTCCTTTATCAGCGTTATACTGGATATCTCCAGAGCGACCCCCTTTGACCCGTCGTTCTGGATAGTGAACGTACTGTTTTTGATGATCATATCTCTTGTGGCTGTGGATTCTATCCCTATTGCAAACGGCCCTATGTCCTTGAAAATTGTGTTGTTGATCGAGATGTTGTTGCAGCCTCCATTCTTCAATCCGATGGAATCCTGTTCGAGGATGAACTCAACATCTTCTATCGTTGCATTGGTGGTGTTCATGAGGCTCGCGCCGGTTCCCGTCGGTCGG
>JAGLEG010000136.1 GCA_023145185.1 Thermoplasmata archaeon | reverse complement strand
TTGACGATGACCTCTATCTGATACATCTCGACCTCGATGGCTCCGTGAAGAAGATCTGCTCCAACGAACGAGTAGAGAAGCTCTGCGGTCTCTATGTCAGATGCATCGATCCAGAACTCAACGGGAACGTCCTCATCGGTCTCGATGAGATAGACGGTCCAGTTGGTGGTCTCATTGTAAACGTATTCCACCATGGGCGCCTCTGTTCCGTTCTTGAGCATCAATGACCATGTTGGGATATCGTTCACCGGCGTGACATTGACAACCACGGGAATCACCGTCCAATCGGTACCGTCCGTGACGTTCACATCGATCCCTGTCAGGCCGAACCAGTTCTCTATACCGGTGAAGGTGAGATTCAGGTTCTCCACGTCCCAGTCGAGGTCCAGTCCGGCTGTCTCTGGGATGGTCCAGGTCATGGCGTCTCCCTCGGGGTCCGTCACAAGTCCGGTGAAGTTGAAGTAGTCAGTACCTTCCTCCTCGATCTCGAATTCAGGGGTCTCCGATGTGAATATGGGAGCATCGTTGATGGCAAGGACGTGGACGGTCGTGTTCACCTCGGTGGTGTTCCCTCCATCCGTGGCACTGATGTGCATCCATGAGTCTCCATTCCAATCCACCTGATCGTTCACCAGGGTCAGATTGGTTCCCACGAGTTCGTAGCTGAGGTCCTGACCGGTCATGATGGTATACGTGAATTCCTCTCCCTCGTGGTCAACAAAGTAGTCGATCAGGTCCCAGGTCGTTGGCGTATCCTCGTCGATACTCACCTCTGTGGGGAACGAGTTCATGGGCCAGATATCCATCACCAGATCAACGGATGTAGTCTCAAAGAACCAATTGTTGACAAATGGTGTTAAGAACGTCCCCGATCCATCAGCGGATGTTACCTTGACGGACCTTTTCATCTTTATTCCCAATTCCTCCGTGTAATGGGCCGAGAGGACCGTTACCTCTCCATTGCCTCCAATGAAATCCTCATCAATTGTTACAGAGCCGGTCTCGTTGGTGACCTCAACGTTGAAGTCCAGAGGGTCCAGATTGCCGTCCTTCACATCCATATTCAGGTACCAGGATACGTTGATAACAG
>JAGLEG010000135.1 GCA_023145185.1 Thermoplasmata archaeon | reverse complement strand
CTCAAGTGCTTCGGCATGAGAGGCCAGGGCTCACCGCCCGGCCGCTTCGGCTGTCGGAAGGTAACCTGAAGGAAGGGTTCCTCGGAACCTGTCCAGAGGGTAAGAGCTCGCGTCTGCCCGGAAGGCTTTGGGCCTGGAACATGGGGTAACCCGTGTCCCACACCTGGAACGACCTGGCGGATACCATACGCCCATCTGGAACCTCTGGTCATCGGGGACGGGGCAACCCGATCTCGATGATGAGGTTTCGACCGACCAAGTGTTCCCTTGGGATCCCTTGTGAAAAGGACGGGGTGACCCGGCCCGGAAACAAGGACCTTTCCAAAGGATGATCCTGGTCATCGGGGATATCTCCGTACCGGTTTCCGGGGCAACCCGGAACGAAGTGCGGACCACCCGGTCGATGTCGCTCTACCGAGCATCCATCGGAAAAGGTATAGGGGTAACCCGAAACCTGGACCGGCGTTTGCAAAGGAAAAGGCGCTCGACCATGTGTTTCCCTGACCTGGGACACGGGGCAACCCGTATCCCTTGTAAAGGTCGAGATCCCTGGACGTCTGACGTCCACTTGAGGCTTTCAGGCCTGAAGTTCCGGGGCAACCCGGATCGGAAGGCAAGGCCATCCAATGGCCGTCATCCGCCAATTGAGACCCTCTGCGATCCAAGGATCGGGGCAACCCGAACCCTGCATCAAAGATTGACTTAATGGATGACAGGTGTCCAGCCGCCCTCTTCGAAAGGGATCATGGGGCAACCCGTGGACCCGGAAGATGAGAAGTGGATGGCATTCAACCATTGGAACTCCCTCTCGGTGGCCCGGAGCGATCCGGAACAACCGAATTGGAGGGCTGAATGGACGTAAATGCCCTACGGGGATCTTCCCCGGCAAGGCAAAGGGGCAACCCTTTACCTTTCCCAGGGAGGGAACCAGAAGGCACCATACGCCAGATGGATCTCCAACATCGATAGTAACGGGGCAACCCGGTCCTTGAGATGTAGTGAGCCAGATCCAGGGGCCCGCGGGAGCGGTCATCGGGGCAACTCGACATCCGATCCCAATGAGCCCTATGGAGCAGGAGGTATTCACGAAGGAAACGGGGCAACCCGGATCTCAAGCGATAACCTCCTGTTGACGTACGATCCCTCGTTTAAGAACATGCATGGCCGGACCTGTCCGGACCCCGTGTCAGAAATGGCATGGATGTTTGGGTTTTCAGGCCAATGGGGGATGCGGACCTGTCCGCGTCCCCCATTGTACTTTATGGTGTTTTTACCCGTACATCAGTGAATTGGTGTGTAGGTTTTTATACCTCCTCTCTGTTGTTCAAAGCGGTGGCATAATGTTCTCAAAGAGGATCAGGAATGTCGAACCATCGGCAACGGTCCAGCTTTCGAACAAAGTGAAGAGGTTAAAGAACCAGGGTTTGGATATTCTCTCCTTCACCCTGGGGGAACCCGATTTCAACACACCTCAACATATCATTGATGCCGCCAAGAAGGCGCTCGATGAAGGGAAGACCCATTATACATCATCGCTGGGTATTCCGGAATTGAGAGAGGTCATTGCGAAGAGATACGGTCGGCAGAACGATATCGAGATCACCTCCGACAACGTAATTGCACTACCTGCCAAATTCGCACTATATTCTGCCATTCAGTCCACCATCAACAAGGGCGATGAGGTGATCATCCCCAACCCGGGGTGGGTATCCTATGGGCCAATGGTCCAGCTGGCCAGAGGCATCCCGATCAAGGTGAAGATGTCATATGATGACGGTTGGGGCATGACCGCAGAGAGCATAGAGGCTCAGCTCTCCTCAAAGACCAAGGCGATCATATTGAACACCCCTGCAAACCCCACCGGTTCCGTACTGGACAAAGAGACGTTGAAGGGGATCGCCGACCTCGCTGATGACCGGGATATATTGATAATATCAGATGAGATCTACGAGGACCTGGTCTATGATGATATGGAGCACTTTTCCATAGGGTCCCTTGACCATGTGAAGGATAAGACCATAACCGTTTCAGGCCTCTCCAAGAGCTACGCCATGACCGGATGGAGGCTGGGGTGGATGATCGCCCCGAAGGAGGCTATCAAGATGGTGAACAAGCTCCAGCAGCATTCGCTGACGTGCATGCCGCATTTCATCCAGATGGCGGCGGTGGCCGCCCTGGAGCATGGAAGGGATCCCGTCCTGAAGATGAGGGACGAGTTCCAGGAGAGGAGGAATATCCTCATCCCACTCCTTAACGAGATCGATGGGGTCTCCTGTGAGGTGCCCAAGGGTGCGTTCTACGCCTTCTTCAAGGTGGACATAGGTTTCAACTCCATGGACCTTGCGGATATGCTCCTGTACAAGGCCCATGTCGCCCTTACCCCGGGCTCTGCCTTCGGTTCCATGGGGGCCAACCACATGAGGATGTCATACGCGGCATCGAGGGAGAACATCATAGAGGGCGTTCACAGGATATCCGATTTCGTGGATGGGTTCAGGAAGGACCGTTAGCGGTACCCTGTTCCAACATCCATGACCTCGACCACCTCTGCTTCCACCGTATTGTGATCTATATGTTGGTAACCGTTCATTTCCTCCCTCGAGCCCCACGGGTCATGGTCGGCCTTTTCATGCCCCGCCTTTCCCCCCCGTAAGAGGAGAAGGTAGGCCCCAACGGCCAGGATAGAGATGGCGCCGATGGCAAGGATGGCCGCCGAATGGATCGATACATCATCCACCTGGATCGTGATCGTGCTCTTCCCTATGTTCCCGGCCTCATCCCTGGCCTCTATGGTGATGATATGGGCTCCACTGGAGAGGTCCAATTCAATGACGCTCACTAGCGTCCAATCAACAAGGACCCTCTCCCCCTCGGAAAGCCTGAACATGATATCGGATGTTCCATCCCTGGTATCGGATAAGGTTATCGATCTCCTCCCCCCTCCCAGGTCCCTCACGCCCACGGATATGGAGGGTTCCTCGGTGTCGACCTGGAAGGTGAAGCTCCGGGTGGGCTCACGGTTTCCAGCCTCGTCCATCGAGTAGATCTCAAACGTAAAGAGACCCTCTCTTCCAGGGGGTTCGATAGGTAGGTCATAATCCATGTATTCGGTCCCATCCCATCGGTACCGGACTATATGGTCCTCGTCATTTGTCAATGTGATGACCGGCATGCTCCTGAACCAGCCGCCCACCTGATTGCCAACCACATCCATGGTGGTGGTCGGCCCTATCGTATCCACTTTCAGATAGATCGTATCGATCCCGCTTTCATGCCCAGCCTGGTCAACGGCCTTGAAATCCACCCTGTACCCGCCGTCGGGGATCTCAAGCCATCCGGAGGATATCACCCATTCTCCCCTGTCTATCCTGTAGAGGATCACCGCCTCGTTGTTGTCCTCCCACGTGAAGTGGAGGAGGGGCAACGTGACGAACCAGCCATTTGCCCCATCAGGGGTTGAAGGGGACGTCCTGCAGAAGATCTCGGGGGGAGAGGAATCGACCTTGATGGGATGTGAATGCGTTTTGCCGATATTGCCAGATCGATCGATGGAACGGAAATATATCTCG
>JAGLEG010000134.1 GCA_023145185.1 Thermoplasmata archaeon | reverse complement strand
CGTCGTAGTTGTCATATTTGTCGATCCAGATGGACATCTCCCGCAGTCCCGCGTAAAGAGGTGTCCAGATCGCTTCGAGAGTTATGGTCTGATCCGGATTGATGAATATTGACTCGGATTTGATCAATGTATTTCCGTCCATGAACCTTACGGTGCCGCCTCCGGCAACTCCGCCCAGGTTTGCTATCTCAACGGTTACGAGGTAGGAGTTGCCCAGAACGGGATTATCGTTGTCGAATTCGATCTTGGAGTTCCTGCTCAGGAGCTCTGGTTTGACTTCAGGAGTATCAAACCAGTGGAGTGCCAAAAAGATCATCTCATTCAAGGATGTCTCAAGCTCACCATGTGTAGCACACCTGATCTGCCAGCTGTGAATGAGGGTTCTGTAATATGTTTCATTTCCCAGGTCGGTCTTTTCGAACTGTATCGAAACAAGCTCGTTGGCACCTGCTCCATTATCTGAATAGAGTCCTATCATGCTCCTCTCGTTTTGGCCAATGAGAGTTGTTGGGACCGGTAGGGTATTGTAGTCGAAAGTTGAGTCGAAATCAGACGCTCCGTATTCTATGCCTACATAGATGTCGTCAATGAAATTACCGGTCGTTGGGCCGATTATCCCCTGCTGAGTGCCACTGATAGATGTGCCTGTTTGATCAAGGCCAAGGTATTGGTCCATCATGTCCCCAACGGTGAGAAGGGACGTGCCGATGACCATCTCATTTTTCTGGTCCAGAAGGTCAATGATCATTCCCTTACCGACGAAAAGTACATTTTCACTGTGATCGAAAGGGAGGTAATCGGCCTCTGGATAGTCGCCATCAAGGTATTTGATCAATGCCTGCATGTCCTTTATGGTCACGGTCTCCAACTGGCCTGCCATATCTTCTCCGCTGTCACCGGTGACCCAGATTATCGAGTTATATCTCTTGAGATCGAGGATGCCCAATCCAGCATCGAGACCCCATGTACCATCTCCAGGGTCATATGTGTTCTCAACAGTGTACGTCTCGAAATCATATTCAAGGACCTCCAAAGAGGAGTCAAATACTTCACTGGGTTCGCCCCCGGATCCCGAGTAATCTATTAGAAGATCGCCCCTCTGAGCCTGAGTATCCAGATCAGAAGCGAAGTTATCTTCTGTCATATCGTCGTCCACGATCAGGATGTTATTCTGCGTTACGAACGATGTTATCGTGGATGTGGAATAGGATATGTCGTTGTTCTCCTCGCTTATTTCCGAGATAAGATGATAAGGGTCAACAACGACCCTGAAGGTGTAGATGCCAACACCTATGGCGAGCCAAAGTTTGTAGATGAGATCCTCACCCCCCTGTGACGGGATCCCGGTTATATCCGTGGGATTCGTGTAGGGTTCGGAGGTTCCGGTCCTTGGATCAGGAATTCCAGTTGTTATGGGAAGCTCGATGTTATCCGGACCTGTTGCGTAGAACATGACCGCCGTTGATTCCGAAATAGGTCCGTTATTTCTTACCGTCACCTCTATCTCTATTGTGTCGAGGTATTTTGGTAGGTTATCGGGGCCAAGCGGAACGTTTTCCCAGGTTGTGGTCAGGCCATCGACGACCTCCGTAATGATTGAGAGCTCCATCTTGGTAACTGCGAGGTCCCTTCCAACGTTGATCTCCCAGTCGAACCACTTGAGTACAGAGGCGAAGAGGTTGATCTTCTCGTTAAGGTAATGGATCTCCGTGATATCGAAACCCATGACACATGCACGATACTGGGATCCGAACTCCCCTACAGGTGTGGACCAGCTTCTCAGAACGTTGACCTTGTTGGTCACAACGGGGTTCAGTTCGCTATCAAGGGTCAACATGCCCTGGCTGATCTCGAAATCCACCCCCTCTGTCTCGTTAATAAAGGCGTCTCTGGGTGTGTAAAGCTGACAGAGATGGTTGACAGGGTCCTGCTGGAGGATGTCAAGTTCATAATCACCTCCAGCGTCGGGAAGAGGCGTAAGGTTTCCCTCTCCGGTATCGGTTCCGATAAGGATGAAAGGTACAGATGTAGGAAGGTCAACATCTGGTTGGATAAGGGATGTGCCCAGGTACTTGTAGACAAAGGCGCTGGCATCATTGAACTCATCTAAAGTTGTAGTTCCACTTGAGATCTGGGTGTTGCCAAAATTGAAGTTATCGTTCAATCCCTCCAGCGGAGATGATCCGACGATCATCAGATACCTCCTGGAATCCATGTAATCCATCAGCTCTTGAATGTTTCCGCCCGGGGCACCTTCGGTGGCCCTGGGTTTGTTCGTCAGTGGATCCTCGACGAAACCAGTGACCCATATGACGATGTCGTAATCTTCCATAGAAGGGGCTGCGATCTCGCTCTGTTCATAACTGAAAGCGGGGGCATCTCTTGTTGTGGTGTTGTCCTCGATCTCCTGAGTTATAAAAATCTTGTCCACGGAGACACCGGAACCTACAAGGGATTCAAGGACCGACGATGTCATATCGCCGGAAGACCCTGGATTTGCATCATCATCGTCCACCAGCATGATCTTGGGGAGAACTTGTATGTTGCCAAGGGCGAAATTGTCCAATCCCGAGGTATCGTCACCATTCTCGATGGCGATTCCCTCCGGGTGGCCAGGGCTTTCAAAGACATCTATTGCAGCGTAGACCCACTGCTCTCCTCCAGGAACCTCGACCCTCGCCTCGAGCGTAAAGTAGTAGAAGAAATATGCTCCCGGAAGAAGCTCGAT
>JAGLEG010000133.1 GCA_023145185.1 Thermoplasmata archaeon | reverse complement strand
AAGGCATCCCTGTACGGGATAGTGGGGATCGACGACGAGAACGTCATACAGCGCTTTGTGGAGAAACCAGCGGACCCCCCCTCCACCCTGGCAGCAACGGCATACTACATCTTCACCGGGGAGACGATCGAGATGATCGTCAGGTATCTGGACGAGGGGGGAAAGCCTGACGCATTGGGCCACTTCATCACGTATCTGGTGGAGAGGAGGGCAGTCTACGCCTGGTCCTTCCCCGGCAGATGGTTCGACGTTGGGTCGCTGGATTCGTACAACGACGCGAACAGCTACTTCGGATCCCGGTAGATAACTATATTTCACCCGAGGGCGATGGGCCTGTGAGTGCGATGCATAGCGGAGACATACCGTTTCGCTTCGGCCTGATCATGGCGGCCATGCTGCTCCTTGGGATGTTCGGTGGGGAGCTCGCCAGGATGGCCGATCGGAACGATGATATCATTCTTGGGGGGATCTCCAATTCCATACGGGAGGCCGCAGACCTGCTCCTATCGGGTCCGGGAGATACCACGCTGACCGTGGACCTCGGGATGGGGGCGAACGGGTCCGCCATATCCCTACCCCCACGGTTGGACGGGGAGGCCTACTCCATCCACGTCCTTCCGGATCTGCTGTATCTAAAGGGCGGAGGCGAAAGGGAGATCTCTCTTCAGGGCGTAACGCTTATCCCCTCCTTTCCGCCCGTGAACGGTAGGGTCGCAAACCTCACGGCTCTGAGGGAGATGGGACGGCGGGCGGGAGGTTTCACGGTCGAGACCCCTTGCGTCCTGTATCTCAGCAAGGTGGAGGTGGACGGCCAACCGGTCCTCTTCATCCATCCGGGGCCAGTCAGCCAATGCACCCTCCTGGATGGGGAAAGGATACGGGAACTGATCCACATCGTGGATGGTGATCCCCCTCCGCTGGAGGGCCACCTTGGGGAGCTCAACCTGATCATCAAGCAGGGGGCGGCCCTATTTCCCGGTTACATGCTTCTGGACCCTCTGGGAGTACCGACATCGGAAGGGTGGTGCCCCGTGCCCATCATCCTCCCTGCTGGAACTATCTATCCTGACAGATATGAAAATGAGCTGTCTGACGGAGATGAGCTGTTCATCTGCCATCGGATAGTGGAGGAAGTCAATGGGACCTCCTCGGTGGTCCTCGTTCTCGTATGATAATGAAAAACTTCTCCTGAGGGGGGTAGCCTTAATTATCTCCTTGTTCATCCCACGTTCGGCTCTCGGATGGAGTGATCGGATGAGGAGTATCTATGTGATATCGGCCATGATAGTACTGCTTTTATCTGCGGTCCCGCTATCATGGATTGACGATGATGGCGCGGTTTCTGCGCTTATCAACCACTCCCCAATATCTATCGACGGCAACTCCCAGCTGGATTCAAAGGCCTCATCAGAGGGATGGTCGGGAAGCGGGACGGAGTTGAGCCCGTACATGATCCAGAACTACGATATCCCGGCAACCACCTGGGCGATCAGGGTTATCAATACGGACAGACACCTTGTGATCTACAACTGCCACGGCCGGGATGGAACGATGTCCGGCATACTCCTAAAAAATGTCAGAAACGCCTCGGTCCTGGACTCAAGGTGGACGGTGAACGATGAATACGGCATCCACCTTCAGGACTGCGAGAACGTTGTGGTGGATGGGAACCGCTTCGATGCCACTATGGTGATGGTGAACAACTACAACCACATCGTCCTGGAGAGGTCCACAAAATGCAGGGTTTCCAACAATACCGTCGTGTTCAGCCAGAACGACGGCATCCAGCTGATGGACCACTCCGAATACAACGTTGTGGAGAACAATTTCTGCAAGAACATGTGGAAGGCGATCTACGTCAACTCCGAGCACAACATGATCAGGTACAACACCGGCGACTCCAACTCGTACGGCGTGTATCTGGAGAAGGCCAACAACACGGTGATGAACAACTCCATGTTCTTCAACGCCTACGGGCTTTACTGCTACTTCGCCGGTTACAATCTCCTGTACAACAACACGTGCCAGAGGAACTACGTCGGGATATACGTCAACTTCGCACACGATCAGGAGATCAGGGACAACCTGCTTCTCAAGAACGGCAATTACGGCATATACATCTACGCGGACCTTGACGCGAACAACCAGGTCTTCAGGAACAACTTCTTCTACAATAATAACTCCGGGGCCAGCTTCGATCCGGCCAGGGTCCAGTGCAAGGACCGTTTCGGTGGGAATCAGTGGAACGACACGGAGGGTGGGGGAAATTTCTGGTGGGATTGGAGGGGGCCTGATGCGGATGAGGATGGGATCGTCGACGTCCCGTACCCCATTGCAGGAGCTGCGGTCTATGACCACCACCCGCTGACCACCAGCGACATACCCGATACGTCCCAGCCCCCACAGGACCTCACGGCTGTAGGGGGGCCGGATTTCATCAACGTCAGCTGGAGCCCTCCCCCATATTCCTCGACGGTAACGATCAACACGTACCGGGTCTACAGGGGGCTCCGTGCCGGCGGGGAATCGGAGTACATCAACCTCGATGGTAACGATACGTTCTTCATGAACTACGAGGTCACGGAGGGAGATCGATATTACTACTACATCACGGCGATCACCGATATAGGCGAGAGCAACAGGTCCACAAGGGTCTCCGCGGTCCCGGACAGCATTGCGCCGACCGTGGTGATCAAGACGGGGGACGACCTCTACACGAACAACGAGTGGTTCCGGATATTCTGGTCCGGCAACGATAACGTAGGGGTCACCACATACGAGATCTCCCTGGACGGCAAAGACCCTCTTGACATAGGAAAGGTAAGCGAGTACACTTTTGGAGGGCTGGATGAAGGGGAGCACTACTTCGCGGTGACCGCTTACGACGAGGGGTTGAATTCTGGAACGGACAGCATCACGTTCCACGTTGACCTGACCGACCCCTGGATAAATATCACCGGCCCTTCCATAGAGCCTGGGGCCACCGTGAACATCACATCCTTTGACCTCACTTGGATCGGGGGGGACCACCAAAGCGGGATCTCCTTCTTCCAGGCAAGGGCGTTCGGAGGGGATTGGACGGCTCTGGGAATGGAGATGGAGTATCATGTGGAGTGCGTGAACGATGAGTGGCACATTCCGACCGTAAGGGCGGTGGACCTCGCCGGCAATACGGCCGAGGCGTCCCTCGCATTCTACGTTGATCTGGTGCCTCCCGAGGTAGAGTTCATCGAACTTGAGAGATACTATTTCGGCACTACCGAGCTCTACCTGAACTGGACATACGGGGATGCACATGCCGGCCTGGACACGCTGGAGATCAGGGTCGATGACGGGGATTGGGAGGATATCGGCCTGACGGACAACGTGACGTTGACCAACCTCTCGGAGGGAGATCATGCTGCGTACATAAGGGCCTGGGACCTGGCGGGGAACTCCCTCCTGGACCAGACTTCGTTCGTGATAGACATATCCAGCCCGGAGCTGGAGATAACGTCACCTGTGGAGTTTCTGCTCAACAACTCAATGGTGGAGATGGCATGGCAGGGCATCGACGCGTATTCGCCCATGGAGAGATACGGGATCAGGGTCGATGGCGGACCCTGGCAGTGGGTGGGGCCCAATACCTCCTGGATCTACACGGAGCTCGATGAAGGGTCGCACCTGGTCGAGGTGCGGGGGTTTGACACCGCAGGGAACGGTGCCACGGTCGATACGACGTTGTATATTGATACGCAGTTCCCACACGTTCTGGACCACGGGCCAGAGGGGAACAGGGTGGAGTCCAACGGGTCGATCTCCATCACATTCTCGGAGTGGATGGACCCATCCACCGTGGACGTCAGGATCCGCGGAATATCCGTTGACCTGATATGGTCCGAAAACACCGTCCACTACACCCCTTCCAATCCCCTGGCCAAGGGAAGCACCTACGACGTCCTGGTCGTGGGTTTTGACCTTGCCGGAAACGAGATGACCCCTTTCTCCTGGACCTTCAAGGTCGAGGAGGAGGATTTCACCGAGGTGAGCTTTTTCATAGGCATGGTGGTGGATGAGAAAGGGCGGCCCATCCAGGACGCGGGTGTATCGGTGAACATCACCACTTTTACAAGAACTGACGAGAACGGATATTTCAGGCTCGAGGTCGTCCCCGGGCTCCACACCCTCACCATTGCCAAGGATGATTTCTTCATGATCTCCATGAACGGCTATGTGGAGAACGGGGAGACGAAGAACCTGGGCGAGATAGAGATGGAGAGCCGCTTCCCCGAAGTGGAGGAAAGGGAGAGCCGCCTGGGATACATTATCGCCGCAGGCCTTGTGGTCCTATTCCTTGTGGCCATTGTCGTGATCCTGTCCCTGGTTCTCAAGCAGAGGTTCAGGGAGTATCCGATCTTCATTGAGGACGAGGGGTGGATGAGGATGTATCCACATAGAAAGTGAGCTACTCCTCCCAGTCCACTGCATCGTCATCGAACTCATCGTATTCGGATAGTTCGAACTCGTCCTCATCTTCAAGGTCACCACCTGAGTGGATACCTCCACGAGGGTAAGACGAATCTACCGATTCGTCAGAATCTGAGTGGATACTTTCCTCAAGGTCACCACCTTGAGGGTGAGACAAATCTACTGATTTGTTGACATCACGAGGGTTAAACGAAACATCAGTTTCGTCAGAATCCAACCTATCCTTGAGTGGAAGCGCCTCTCTCGGCCTGGGGAGATCCTCAACGTCGTCTTCGGACAGCATTTCCAGAGATGCCAGCCTGATCCGGACCTTTTCCAGGTTCCTTACAGCATGCCTGTGGCGGGAATCCAGCTCGACGGCCCTCATGAACAGGTCGTGAGCCTCAAGGAACAGCTCATCCTTCATCAGGGCCAATCCCTTCAGGTTCAGGGCATGGACGTCGTCCGGGTACTTTATCAGCACCTTATCTATCACGAACCTCGCCTCCCCATGCCTGCCTCCTGCAAGTATCAGGGCGGCCTTGTTCGTGAGGGCAAAGGGGTCCTCGGGTGAGATCCTCAGGGCCTCATCAAAGCATTTCATGGCATCCTTGATCTTGCCCAATTTGTAATATGAAAGCCCAAGGTTGTTCCAGGCCTGTACGTCCCCAGGGGTCTTCTTCACGGCCTTCCTGTAGTGATCTATGGAGACGAGGTACTCGCCCCTGGAAAAATGGTATACGCCCTTGTTGAAGGACCCCCTGTTGCTCAACAGACCCAATCGATCACCTCACACCTCATCGACCCTTCTCCTTATGAACCTCTCTATCCTGTCAAAGGCATCCTCGAGCACCTCCTCCTGGGGGAGGATAACTATTCTGAAATGGTCCTTCCCGTACAGTTTTCCGAATCCGGACCCGAACACCGTCAGCACCTTTTCCGAATGAAGCAGGTCCAGCGCGAACTCCTTGTCGTCCTTCCATGGACCCTGTTCAAGGCAATCTATCCTCGGGAACATATAGAATGCCCCCCCGATGTTCTGACAGGATAGCCCATCGATCTGGTTGAGGCGCCTGTGGGAGAGATCGCGCCGTTTCCTCAGCTTCTCCATGGTCTCACGAATGTGGCCCCTGGGACCCATTAAAGCTGCCAGATAACCATATTCCGTGATGGAGTTGGCGCAGAGCCTTGACCTGCACTGCCTCATGATGCCGTCCCGTATATCGGCAAGGTCGCCCCTGGGATCCCTGATGGCCAGATATCCTATTCTCCATCCGGGGGCCAGGTATATCTTGGAGATCCCGTTGAGCACTATCATGGGGACCTCTCCGCTGTATCGGGATGTGGGGGCCGTCTCCTCGTCGAAGGTCATCAGGTTGTAGATCTCGTCGGAGATGATGAATATCCCCGGGTGCTCTGCGATGAGGTCGCACACCTCCTTGAGGGACTTGCCATCATAGAGGGCTCCAGTGGGATTGTTTGGGTTGATTATGGCAATGGCCTTTGTTCTGCCGGTTATCTTGCTTCTGATATCCTCCACGTCCGGGACCCATCCCTCCTCCTCTATCGTCCGGTATTCCACCGCCTTTGCACCCATCATCTCGACGTACGTATTGTAGGGGGGATAGGATGGGCCAGGGATCAAAACCTCGTCCCCGGGCTCCAGTGCAGCGTAGAAGATAAGCTGAAGTGCTTCAGTGACCCCATTGGTAACGACGATATCATCCACGGTGATATTGGTGCCCCTGGAAGCCTCATCGGCCACGATCGCATCAAGCATCTCGGGATATCCGGTCGAGGGCGAGTATCCGTTCATCCCCCTGTTCATGGCATCCGTGACCGCGTCCTTTATGAACTGGGGTGTGTCGAAGTCGTATTTGTTCGGATCACCGATATTCAACTTGAGTATTTGATGACCCTGCTTTTCCAGCTCCAACGCAGGGAGGACAATATCCCTGATGGCGTATTCTATCTCAAGGGAACGGGGATTTCCGGGGATCTTTGGCAAGGCGCTCACCCGGGGGAGAATGGATGAGCCCATATATGAATGAACGCCTTGGAAAGGTTATTTATAAGGGTTCCAATATGACAAAAAAGTTCACAGAATACATATAGGTGGTATATTGGCAGCCCCACGACAGAATGAGGAATACGTAAGGGTCAAGCTCCCCAACAGAAAGCTCGGAGATATTTTCGGAGTTATCGAGCAGGCCATGGGCGGGGGACACCTGAAGTTATTCTGCCAGGATGGGTCCATTCGGATGGGCCGCATCCGGGGGAAGCTCAAGAAGAGGATGTGGATGCGCGAGGGTGACCTCGTCATCCTGAGGCCCTGGGAGTTCCAGGACGAGAAGGCCGACGTCCTCTACCGATACACGCACATCCAGGCACAGAACATGATCAGAAGGGGCCTGGTCCCCAAGATCCTCGAATCCTTCTTCTGAGGAAAGATATTTTACCTACCCGTTCTCTATGGCCTCGTGAGCCAGAAGGATATTTACGATATTGTCGAGGAGAAGTTCGACAAGAAGTGGAAACGGGCGAAGCTCCTCATCGATGCGGACAGGTTCAAGACCTACGATGAGGTGTTCGACCACCAGAACCTCGACCATATCTACAAGCTGATGACGAGAGGGGATATCGACAGGCTGATCTGCCCCATATCTACTGGAAAGGAGGCGAATGTTTACAGGGCCTCTACCAGGAAGGGCGAGGAGGTGGCGGTCAAGATATTCCGGACGTCCACTTCAACGTTCAAATCGTTCCTTCAGTACATCGACGGTGACCAGAGGTTCAAGAGGATCGACCGGTCCCATAGAGGCGTTATAAGTACGTGGGCCCGAAAGGAGTTCATGAACCTGGACATGTTCTATAACAAGAAGATACACGTCCCCAAGCCAAGGGCATGCTTTCGCAATATCATCGTTATGGACTATATCGAATACGAGGGAAAGCCCGCGCCCCAGATCAGGGTGCTTGATGCGGAGATGGACGAGTGGGAGGAGATGTGGGCCGATGTGCTCAAGATGGTCAGGACGGCCTATGAGAAATGCGGCCTGATCCACTCGGACCTCTCGGAGTACAATAT
>JAGLEG010000132.1 GCA_023145185.1 Thermoplasmata archaeon | reverse complement strand
AACCGAGCATACGGGTTCAACAAAGGACAGGGCCATCAGGATATCCGTTCCAAGACGGATATTACTACTTCTCCACGACAACATGAAGTTCATGGACTCCTTCGAGGTTCCAGAGATCATCACCCAATCGGGAATCGGAAGTGAGCTGGACCTGAGACAGACACACGTCTCCAGGGCCCTTTCCGAGCTGGACTCGGAGAAGCTTATCGGATCCAGGAGTGCCCATGTCAAGGGGTCGGGAAGGCGTAGAAAGGCATATTTCCTTTCCAGGAAGGGGATCGACGATGTTGAAGATAACATCGAGGAGCTCACCAAGAGGGCCATTGTCGTAAGGACCGGGGACGGCCAGCTGAAGCAGAGTTCCGTGGAGAAGGCCCTTATCATGCTGGGCAGGAAGATGGAGAGGAGGGCCTCCCTACACGAGCTCTTCACCCGCTTCTACGACGGAAGTGAGGTGAACCTATTCAACTTCGATACGGAGGATGGTGGCGATGATACGGCCTCCTCCACGCCTGTGAACAGGCGGTTCTTCGGAAGGGGGGCCGAGATCAAGACAATAACCAGGGCCCTTGGGGGCCGTGGGGGACATTTCATCGTTATCAAATCCATCGCCGGTGGGGGAAAGACCGCATTGATGGGGAGGATCTCGGTCAAGAGCGGCAACAGGCCCATGAAATGGACGGTGATGAACGAATGGATGGGGCCGGAGAACCTCATCTCCGAGTGGGGACATCTCCTCAATGTACACGGCAGGACCGAACTGTACCATCAGATGAGACGGGGGGTGAGGGTCGATATCAACGAAGCCATAACGACGTTCCTGAAAGGGTGCAGGGGCCTCTCGCCCATCTTCATGATCGACGACCTGCACAGGGGGACAGAACAGATAAGCAGGCTCCTCTCGATCATCCGGGGGAGATTGAAAGATAGTGACGATATCAAGTTCGTAATGACAACCAGGGAGAAGCCCTCGTTCTACAGGAAGAAGGACCTGCTCACCTCCGATGATATCACCGAGATAGAGCTGGAGGGCCTGGACATGGAGAGCGCCTATGCGCTGCTTCGGGAGAGAGGCATCCCATCCACCGAATATGAGGACGCCCTGCGGATCACCAGGGGGCACCCTCTTGCCCTTGAACTCTACTCCGAGACGACCTCTGCTGGGTCGCCCATCGAGATCGCCGAGTTCGAGGAGTTCCTCGGGGAGGAGGTGCTCAAGGAGCTCTCAAAGCCAGAGACAGATGTTCTTGGTTTGGCGTCCATCTTCGAAAGGCCGGTGCTGGCAAGGGCCTTCTTCTCGAAGGATATCTCGGCCGGGGTCCTCGATGGACTATGCGACAAATTGATCCTCAGAAAATACAGGAACGGCACATACGACGTTCACGACCTCATCAGGTCCTATTTCAGGGGCAGGATGACCGACCCGGAGAGGGAGAGGTACTCAAGGACCGCATGTGATTATCTTGCGGGGCGGGGGACGGATCTGGAGATCATGGACCATATCCGGCTTCTGGAGGGGTCCAGGAGGAGAGAGGAGTTCATTCAGAGGGTCCTTGAGGAGGGTGAGCAGCTCATGTCAAGGAGATACGGGCGGGTACGAGCCTTCATCGATCATATCGACGACGGGGAGGTGGAGGGAACGGACCTGGTGAAGCTTCTCCTTCTCAGGTCGGACTCCGCGGTCCATCAGGGAGATCTCACCCGGGCCAAGGGCCACCTCGCCAGGGGACTGGACATATGTGATGCTCTGATCGGAGCAAAAGATGGTCGGAGTGAGATCATCAGATCCGTATCCAGGATATTCCACAGGAGCGCGGAGATATCCAAGGCAGAGGGGAAGATGGGAAAGAGGGTCGAGCTTTACCGAAAGAGCGTGAGGTACAACAGAAAATACCATGACAAACAGGGGCTCGGGAAAGCCCTGAACAACCTCGCCCTCGCCCAGAGGGACGGAGGAGAGCTCAATAAAGCCCTGAAAACCCTGGAGGAGGGTCTGGAGGTTTACGGAGAGGGCGAGGATAGGACCTCGGTAGGATTTATCGAGGTGAATATCGCAGGCATCTATTTTTTAAAGAGGGATCGACGGAGCGGGAGGAAACATCTCCTGAAGGCTCAGGAGGCGCAGGTCAGATATCCCCTTGTGAGAGGCAGGCTGATGATGAGGATAGGGGATGCCTGGGGCGACATAGGGGAATACGACCGGGCGGAGGATGTATACCGTGTATCACTGGAAGCTTTCAGGGAAGCGGGCAATGCCGGGGGAAGGCTTGATGCACTCCTGGGCCTGTTCGACAACCGGTTCAAGAAGGGGAGG
The DNA here is from genome assembly GCA_023145185.1 of Thermoplasmata archaeon. GTDB lineage: Archaea > Thermoplasmatota > Penumbrarchaeia > Penumbrarchaeales > Penumbrarchaeaceae > JAGLEG01. The sequence continues at coordinate 801 of JAGLEG010000132.1, read as the reverse complement.
AAGGGGGAGGCGCGGGAATACCTCACGGCAGCATCAAGGCTCAATGACGCCATGGGGGATGGGCATCATGAAGGCAATGGGGAGAGGGTCACGGTCGAGATCTCCAGAAAAGAGGTCCTGTACTGTGCCAGATGGGATCGGAAGAGCTTGAAGAGACGTATCGAAGGGTTTACCAGGTCCACCTTACGGGGCCTGGATACGGGGACGGCCCTGAAGGAGATAGAAGGGGTTGTCTCGGAACTATCAAGGAACGATGACAGGATGATCGTTCTGGACCAGGCCATTGGCCTGTTAAAGAAGAACAGGGACCCGCATCCGACGATCATCGTGGGAATATGGAAGTTGAAGCTTCTCAGGGAGGAGGGGGAGAGCAAAAAGGGTGATAGGCTCCTCCGTGAGTTGAGGAAGGATGCAGAGAGGATCGGTTTTCAGAAGGCCCTGGATCGACTGTCCGAGCTCGATTGAGCCCATGAAAGCCTTTTTAGGTTGATAGTGTATCTGACCATATAGTTGGAAGAGTGGATACTTTGGTTGTTATATCCAGGTCCATGCGGTGCAGCCTCGTCTTGACCACGTTGATGCTGCTTGCCGCCTCCCCACTGATCTCCACAGAACGGATGGGCGATGATATCCCGATCATTGGAGGGGGGATGCTTTCGGTTAGCGGCCAGGGGGCACTCTCGGAAACAGCGATCACGGAGTCCATTGTTATCGATGGAGATGAGGAGTACAGATCGATCATAGTAGAATATGGGCTCTCCGGGGATGGGACGAAGGCGTCTCCGATCATGTGGGATGGGT
>JAGLEG010000131.1 GCA_023145185.1 Thermoplasmata archaeon | reverse complement strand
ATCCACGCGTCAAAGTTAGGCTGTAATTATATGTCAAAGTTAGGTTGTACTCATTTATGTCAAAGTCTGGATCGCACCTAGGCTGGATAGGTTTCTAAAGGGGCTTCAGGGATACGATCTCGCGGAGAGGACCGAGACCAAACTGATACTCAATACCATCCTCAAGCGGGGTTTGATGTTCGGCAGATAACGTTCAGCCGATCCTCTCGATGAAAACGATGTTCATCGTCTCCTCGAACGTGTAATAACTGAGGTCCTTCGAGATCCTGCCAGAGCTTCCCATGAAGCTGATCTCGATCTCGATCAGGTAATCCCAGTACTGGCTCCCCACAAAGTCAAGCTTCAACTCGGCGTTATCCTTTCTCTGAAGGACCATGGAACTGGATTCGTGGTGTGCCATCTCGGACCCGTTCACGATGTTGACCGTGTATCTGCAGTAAAGGTCATTTATCTCCCTGTTCCCCCAGTTGGTAAGGAGGATATTCACGTGGATCAGGCCCCCGGTCCCCCCTCCGCCAGTCGCCTCGTGGTAGACCGTCCTGACCTCGAGGTCCGTTCTGGGGATCAACCACTGATACGAAACGACACCTGCCAGTATCAGAAGAAGGACGATAAGCGGTATCATCCATTTCCTGTTCTCTTTTGATACCTGGTCCTTCAGCTCATCCACCTCCGAATATCGAACCGAGCGACCAGTACCAGAATGTTAGCATGGGAGCGGGTAGTACGGTGTTCCCGTCCCCCGAGCTGAGGTCGACCACGGTCGAGTCCCTGGTGATCGATACTCCCGTGATCACGGGGATCCCCAGGATCGTCTTTTTCTTCAATGTTATCAGAAATATGTTGGGTGAGAGGTCCTTCCCCCCTTGATGAACATCTCCGGACAATCTCACCTGCAGGCCACCGCCCCTGGTCTCATCGATCTTGAAGACCGGATACACTCCCCAGAGCATGTCTATACTTATCTTCATGTGTTCCAGGTCCTCCGCGAGAACCTGCAGTGAGGTCACCGTGAAGCTCTCCATGGTGGGTATCCTGTCCATCTCGATCGAGATGAAGGATATGCCGTCGCTGTCGATGACGTATTGTTCACCTGCGAGGTATGTCCTCGTGTTGCCAATGTCCTCCCCATAGATCTGATATCGCCCCCTCTGCCCGACCCCCGAGCCGTCGTAACTGATGAACATATCCAGTTTGGAAGATGAGGTCTTAAGCGTCAGCTCGGGCAGGCCCTGAAGAGGAAATGGGTCCTGGATCGAAAAGGTTGGGTCCTGGACCATGGATATGCTGAATTCAAGGGGTATGTCGCCGAACACCGCATAGATCTGGGACCACCTCCCATCCAGATATTTCAGGATCTTGAAGTAGAGGTACTCTATCTCCTGGGAGGCAGTGTAATCCAGCTCGATACCATCTTCCAGGCTGGCATTGAGCCGGAGGGACGAGGGTATTTTCGGCAGATACATCTGCCTTACAGAGAGGATGGGCGATGCCTTTCTCAGGGTGCCCAACATGGGGCCAAGGGTAATGGGTTCCCCGGCCATGTCCGTGATATTCACCTCCAGGTCGATGATCATTCGGCCCCCGATGCTCAGGTTCGTAATGATGTTCATGTCCGCTTTGAGGTTCATTCCCTTCTTGAACTCGGTCAGGTAGAGCGATATGTCCCTATCCTGGACGCCCGAGGTCCTTATGAGCATCCAGTCCTGATCCGGGCTGTATCCTTCCAGATCGAACCTCGCCGACATGGTCTCGCTGGAGAAGGAGAGGTCCATTTCCCCCCTCGCCGGCATGCCCTGAAGGAATATTCTGCCCTTGAGGGAGCCATCCTTTCCCGAACCCAACTGCTCTATCCAGATGCCGTGGGTCCAGTGGGGGTCCGGAATATCCTGGGTCCCCCTCTTGTCGATCTCCAGAATAAGGTCCATATGGCTGTCCTTGTGCGCCAGGTCCCATTGTATTGATAGATCGGTCGAGTACGTGCCGACAGCGTTGGTCAGGCTTTCGGAGAGTCCAGACACAACGCTCAGTACATCCTGGGCAATGGTGGACAGTGAGAACAGCAGGCCCGCATATTCAGTGATCGACTGGATCCCCTCCAGGTCCGGGAATGCGAATTCGGGCCTATCCAGTATGGTGTTGAGATTTATGTGCGTATTGGCGGGAAGGGGTTTGAAAATGCATACGAGGTCGAGTTCGGAGTCGACATCCTCCACCAGAGCATAGAAGTTCGCCTCGGCCGCCGTAGAGATGTTGATGAAGGGCAAGGACCCGTTATAGTATGTCAAACCCTTCAGCCGGTTGATCCTGAAACCCATGGCGCAGGACCCGTTCTCGATCCTGACGGACACGAAGTTCCTCTCCACCATTGATAGGGGGGGTAGTGATGTGCTGTTGGAAACGAAGAGCTCGACAGCCCCCACCGATCCTTCAGCGATGGAGATGTCCATAAGCCCGCCCCCCTTGTTGATCGTAATGTCGGATGGTACGTCGATGATATTGACATCGAAGAGAATGTCATCCTCCCTCAGGCGGTATTTCAGGGCGCCCAGATCGTCCGCCATACCTTTTTTAGTCCCACGATAGGTTATCGTGGTAGAGGATGTCTTGATATCGATCCGGGAGGGAGGGTCCACCAGTTCCAGACTTGAGATCCTGGTGCCATCCAATGCCACGATCCTGATAGAAGGAGCATCCTCGATCATGATCGACATCTCGTTCTGGTCCATGAACCGTGTGCTGTAGTAGGAGATATCCTCTACGTGCAGGGAGATGGCGGTCTCACCATTATCCTGCACGTAGAAACCGATCAGGTTTCCACCGCCACTTATGTACTTGTCATTGGAATATCTATAGTCCACGGAGCCTATATTCTCCCCGTAGCAGTCGATCGTCGTCCATCCCTTATTTCCAGGGAGGTCCTTGACCGATCTCGGGACCTCCCGCAGGATGGTTCCGATACGGTAGAACCTGCTCGAGGTCTGTCCCATGAATACGTCCAGGATACTGCCAGTGATGGTGGATACCGACCCTTCCTCCGCCTCAAAGGGAACGGAGGATGTGGTCTCGATATGGACTCTGGGAGGGACATCCTCGATGATCATCTCCATCACATCGGGAACTCCCAGAGGGGCCCCCTTCGTCCAGTCCTTGTAATATGATTCCTTCAGGATGAACATGTCGATCCCCTCGGGTGTGACTATGTCCACGATGGTCTCGTTCTTCCCGTCCCTCTCCTGCGCCGAGATATTTATGATCAGATTGGTGGGTAGGACAGGCACCGAGAACTGGGCATCCACGAGGTCCTCCCCGAACTCGGCATATCTCAGGGTGAAGTGCAATGTGTCCGAAAGATCCTTCCCGTCCACACCTGCCCTCCATTCGATCCCGTCGATCTGTGAGCCCATATCCTTGACCTTGAGAAGGATCCTGCCCTGCTCTATCACCGTATCGTGTGTCTCGTCGCTGGCGAGGTTAAGGTTCAGGTAGGCCATGTCACGGAGGACCTGATCCTGGACCCTCATCACCGATACGAATATGTCGAATCCCTCGGGTGGGGTATTGAAGTCATATGAGATCGTGTACGGGCCCATGATATCCAGAAAGTTCATGTCCTGGAGGTTGATATTTCCGGATAGAAGCTGGGTAATGATCCCCGTGTCGGGCTTCGCGGTCCATTTCTTTGCCAGTATGTTAACCTCCAGACGGTCCTGGAATGTCTCCAACCCGTATCCCACGGACCAGATGTAATTCCGACCCTCATAGGAGATCCCTTTCACGAAGAAGATGCTGCCCCCCAGGTCGGATGACCCGTCTGTCGTGTCGAGCGCTTCCACCTCCATTCTCATGCCTGCATTCTGGAAGCTGAGGGATGGGGGGAACAGCGTTACCTCCCAATCCCGTTCCAGGATATCCCTGGCAAAGGTCATCCTCGCCCTGAGATCATAACCGTCGGTGTCCCCGGTATTTGGATCGTCATCCACGTCGATATACAACCATTTATCCAGGGAGGAATCGGTGAAAAGGCCGACCCTCGGGACCATGGATCCCAGGCTCCAGACCTCGTTATCATCAGCATCGGTAAAGACAAGGTAGTTGAGAGAGCCCTGATCGCTCAGGGGTGGTGGGAGCAGCCAATCAAGGACCTCCGTGTTGTTGATGATGGGGTGTGAGCTAAGTGCGTCAAATATTATCGGGCTCTTTGTAAGAGGCTCATCATATGTGATCCTCTCGATCTTGATCGAGGAGGTATCCGTCGGCTCGAAGCCATATTCATGGGTGGATATTCCTCCAAGGGTGGCTTCCACGCTCTCGATCACCTCCTCATCGTCCACCCTGGTCTCCTGTTCGTCCACAAGCCGGGAAATCCTGTCGAAAATTCCGTAATCCGGTGACGAGGAGCGCTCTTCACCCACAACTATCCTGTCTACCGGGAACATGAGGTTTACGGTTAGAAGAAGGGCGATGATGAACAGGGGAAGCGTCCTGGACCTCATGCTCCATTTCGTATCCCTGTTCGAGATCGGAGCTGCGGACCGGCGCCCGTAGAGGGGTGGAGCCCTGATAGAGCCCGAGCCCCTTTTTGCGGATAGGCCTCTGTGATCTGATCTCAACATGCTGGTCCTCCCGATAGATGCTTCCGTTCGTATGTAACGTTGTAAGTCCTAATAAACTGTAGTGTCGCCCTGTTCCAGAATGAGAATAATGAGAATAATATCAATGAACCTGCCTTGGGCGATAATGGATACATAATTATTTCTAAATATATGGCAATCGAGTTGCATGTTCGAGGCCTCCTCACCGGCAAAGGCGATCCTGTTCGGAGAACACGCGGTCGTATATGGCAAACCCGCAATTGCGGTGGCCCTTGATAGGAGGATGGTCATTCGGGTCGTGAGATCGGAAAGGTTCTCCGTGGACAGGCGGCCTCTTACGATCAGGAGGAACAGATATGCGAGATGGGCGCTGGAG
>JAGLEG010000130.1 GCA_023145185.1 Thermoplasmata archaeon | reverse complement strand
CTTTCCCCCTGCCAAATCAGGAACCCCCACGTCTGGGTGATGTCAACGACCTGTAGATGCCGAAGGTGAATCCCCCCCAGATGGTCCCGAGGGTGAATATCATGACAAAAAGCGTGCTTGGCACCATGTACACGGCCCACAGGTTCCTCATGGGCACGGAGATAGTATTGTAATCGTAAGGCGCGTACATGGGCTCGACGACGGAGCCCCCCTGGGAATCGATGAACTCGAAATAGTACTCCACCTCGGACCCATCTTCCTGTGCGGGTATACTGCCGGTCCAGTTACCATCCTCAACCATGTTCAGTGGCACCCAGGTCCAATCGCCTCCGTTGACCCGGTAGATGACCCTGCTCCGGTCCTCGGAAAAGGGATAGGGGTAACCATCATCCTCGAACGATACCTCGACATCTATCCCATCGGGGGAGCTGGTGGCCAGAGTGGAGTTCTCGTCGAACGTGATGTGGGACCTGTACCTGTTCGCCGCCGAATCCAGCAGATACAACGAAGGCTCCAGGTTCCTCTGGACCTGTTCCAGTATCTCCTCGCCAGGCATGTTATGTGTTCTGCCGATCTCAAAAGTGTAGGAGTAGGTGCCGTACTGAGAGTAGAACCAATCAGTCATCTCACCGGTTGCGGGATAGAGGCTCTCACCCTGCATGGGGCGGTAGCCGTTCATGTTCGCCATTCGGACCCCAAGGGAGGCGAGATGGGAAGAATCAGGCGGCAGCTCATCAGTGTATCCCCACGGCCAGAGGACCAGCTCTGAATATGTATGATACGTGATCATGACGGGGAACCTGTTCTTCTCTCCAAGGTCCCTCATCGCCCGGGCCTCGTGTGTGGTGAAACCGCCGGCTGGATCCTCGTCCACCTGGCCATCGTTGTCGTTATCGATCCCATCCCAGGGGTCCTCATCTATACCCTCATCAACTCCAATTGGAAGGCGTCCGGTGATCAGGTCCACCTGGATCAGGGCGTCCCCATCATCATCAAAGTTGTCCGGAGGGCCGCGATAGGTCGCTGCGCCCGTTATAAGCTCATTGGACCCGCCATCTAGATGCCACATCCACCCGTAGTTCCTGTTGATATCCGTCCCGTATGATACAGGATAGAGGCCGGGATTCGGACGGGCGGTGGGCCCGAACTCCCCGATGTAATTGGGCTCCCGGTTCTTCCTCCAAGTGCGGCTCTCATCGTGTGCGTACTGGACGCCATCCGCATTGAGCATCGGCACGACGTAGATCTCCCTGTTATCTATGAGGAAGGAGGCTGCCGAGCCGTTGGGCCCCTCCTGTCCATAGTAGTGAAGCAGGTACGAGAGGACGTAGAGGGGGACCTCGTATGACATCCACTCGTTCCCATGGTGTGCCCCTACGAGAAGTGCATCGGGTTCGGACCCGGGGATCCCGTCGTCCACCGTGTTCACGTTATCGCTCAGCTTGACGCAGAGGATCTCCCTGCCCTCGTAGGTCTCACCGATGGAGAAGAGCTTCATTATGGACGGGTATCTATCTTCCAACTCCTTCAGGTACACCTGCATGGTGTTGTAGTCGAAATACGAGGTGAAGTTGGATATCAGGGGGCCGTCATCCACCTCTGACGGAGGATCCACCTCCATCAAGAGGTCAACCTCCCCCTGGGCCGGTACAATGGCCATAAGTGAAAAGGACGATAAAAGCCCCAGAATGATCAATAGCCTCGGTATTGAAGAGGCGGTGTTCCCCCTATGCATCGCGTGGACAAGGGGTAGTCCGGATATATCGTTTTCGGAGATATGTTCAAATGGACCAGACCAACTCCATTTTAATCCTTGGACACTTCCTGTGTCAGCCCATTCCAGGGCCAGGACCCCGTGGGATCGGACCCTTGGACCGGCCCGTCCACTGGAAATAATGGAGCGGTAAAAGATCCTTTAAATACCTTTTCGGACCTGCATTGGAAATTGTCCTAAACCAATAAATAACATCACGATCATCGTGGGGTTGGAGGGTCCGAAATTCGGACCTTTTTTGGGGTTTCTTTCAATGGATCGGCCTGGTCGCAAGTCTATCCCTGATAGCTTGAACGCTCGAAACATATTCGAGACCGAAGCCGCGGTGGAGAGCACCGCCACCCCCGTAAAAAAGGGGTTATCCAGCGATGGCCATTCCAATATTTCCTGGAAAAATATGGGGACGGCCCCGGACAGGGGCCCTGCGGGAGCCTTCTGGCAGGGAAGATACGATATGATCAAGGCCCTGGCCACCTCAAGGGACAGCAGGGATATCTGCATGGCCCTCTCCAGTTACCTGCCCTCACTGATCCGCTTTGACATGGGGTCCCTCAGGTGGAGATCACCGGGGACCGCCATGGAAAGGGACTCGTACGGCACCCACGGCGAGGAGCTCTCCGAGAAACAGGGATTCGCAGCGGGGATGGGGCTTTTCAACAGCATGGATGACCTGGACCTGGAGACACTGGACGATTCGATAATGTACAACTCCGGGAACAGGTTGGGCCACTTGCACCGGGGCAGGACGGAGGATGGAAGGATACTCTCATTCGAGATCGGCTCGACGCTCGTGATCCCCCTGGCCAACGGTGATGATCAAGTGGGCACCATTTCGCTCTATTCCGCCAGATCTGACGGTTTCAGGGATACGGACCAGGACCTGATCAGGGACATAGGAAACACTGCCGGCAACGTGCTGGGAAGGATGCTTGATGTGGAAAGCACCAATTATGATATCATAAGGCAGAGGTCGCTTTCGGATTCCAGCAGGGACCTGATCGTCACCTGGAGGGACACGGGTACGGGCTGGGAGGTGGATTTCAACAGCAAGGTGGAGGAGTACATCTCCACGATCGATCTCGATCCGGAGATCCTCTCAGGGCCGTTCTTCGTACCTCCCGGCGACTATCTTGACCGGGCAAACGACGCCTGGACCCATACCCATGACACCGGAGAGGAGACCATGGTCAACCTCGAACTCCAGGACAGGAGGGGTGCCGGGAAACCGATACTGTGCATATTCTCACCGCTCATAGAGAAGGGAGAGCTCCTCGGCGTCAGGATGACCGGGGTCGAGGTGGAGGACCTCAACAGGACCATCACGGACCTCGAGAGGATGAACAACTCCTATCGCCTGATGCTTTCGGTTCTCTCGCACGACCTCAAGAACCCGCTCACGACGATCATGGGATACTCCGAGATCCTCCACATGCAGGTAGAGGATGGGAAAAAGGAATACCTGGAGAAGATCGTCAGAATGACCAGGAGGATGTCGGACACCATCTCTCTCACCAAGCTGTTCGCCCAGATCAGGGAGGGAAAGGTGGCCAGGGAGTTCGTTGAGATCGACCTGGCGGAGATGATCAACGGCTCGATAGATACGCTATATCCCAGGACCTCCGGCCACGATATCAGGTTCGACCTGAAAAAGGGCAGATCGAGGATCCTGGGTCTCCCCCTTCTCGAACAGGTGTTTCAGAACCTGATCGACAATGCAATGAAATACAGCCCCGGGGGATCGAAGGTCCATATCCATCTGGACACGGACCTCGCCGGGGTCACGATCTCCATAGAGGACCAGGGGAACGGGGTTCCGAAGGAGGATCGTGAATCCATATTCAACCGTTTCACAAGGGGCAACGGCCAGAACGCCGTGATCGGAACGGGGCTTGGGCTGGACATCTCACGGGGGATCATAGAGCTCCACAACGGCAGGATATGGGTTGAGCCGAACAGGCCCAGGGGATCTGTCTTCAAGGTGTACCTGCCGTGGGACCCGGACAGCTAGCCGTTCCCCTCGATCTCCGCATCCGAACCCCCCGTCCGGTGGATCAACCAATGCTCCCCCGCCAACCCTCCAATCTCCCTCGCCTGCTGGACGTTCAGGTGGACGCCGGTGGGCGACATCATATCGCTTGGATATGTAGCCTCGATCAGCGCCAGGTCCGAATCGCGCACAAATCCAGAGAGTTCGAGAGTGGGGCCCGTGTCCCCTGTGATGACAATGGAGGTGGGTCCGAGGATGATCTTGTAACAGAGGGCAGGCACACGATCCCCAACGTTACCCCTTATATCGCTGTCGTGGTGGTCCACGCCCAGGGTCATCACCTGGAGATCCCCTATCGTAATATCCTCGCCGGAGGTGATGGCCCTGGGTGTTAAAACGTACCCAATGCTCCCCTTCCTATCCTCCTCGAACAGGTCGATCAACGGCATTATCCTATCCTGGGAACCCTGCGGGAAGATGACCTCGAGGGGGCTGGTCCTCTCCATCAGCCTCAGGAAATGGAGGAAGGATAACAGACCTCCGTAGTGGTCGAAGTGGGGGTGTGTTATCAATATTGCCTTCAGGTTCTCTATGGGGTCGAGCTCCGGTCCCGCCTCCCCGCCACGGTTGATCTCCAGCAGGTCCCTGAGGCCTCCGTCACCCACGTCGACCAGTATGGAGTGCTTTCCGTTATCGATGAATATACACGTGGAGACGCCCGCCGCCGAATATCGCATGGAGGCGGAGAGGCCGCCCCCTGTCCAGCGCCTCATCCGGGCCTTTGGAGGGAACTGCTTGAGGTCCATACGGCCAGGGAGATATATTTGATGTATATTTAGTATTCAGCATCAACATCGGTACTCGGGGTGGGGTTCACCCTTCCTGCGCCTTCTCTCCACCCTCCTTTTCGCCCCCACCTTCTTCAGCAGATATCCGTATACATCTATCGCGAACTGGGAGGTCGCCTGGTCCCTCGAGCCGGGGATCAACTTCCCTGCTTTCACGGCCCCATCGAGCAGATCCCTGCCCTTTTCGGTCCTGGCCAACGGATTGCCGAAGGAGATGTCGGAGAGCTCCCCGGAATAATCAATGCAGAGGTCGCATCTGGGCCATCTGGGATACCTCTTGATCATTCCCATATAATCCGATAGTGGGCGATCCCTCACACTCTCGGTACCATCCTTCATCCGGACGCGAAACCTCAGGGTCCTACCCTTTATCTTCCTGATATCAACGCTCGAGATATCCTCCCGGGAGACCTCCATGATCCGCCCGATCAGGGACCTCCAGTTCTCATCCGTAAGGTTGGGTGCGCCGCAGTTCAACGACAGCGCATAGACCACCTTTTCCGTATACCTGGAAGCAGCTTTGTCGGATCGCATGTTCCTCAGGGCCTGGATGTGGCAGGGAAGTCCGACGACGGCAACGCGCTCGATATCCGGGTCCCTTTGGACCTCCTTGAGGAGGGTGAGAACAGGCGAGAAAAGGTATTTGGAGGAGCTGGACCCAAGGACCGAGGCCCTATCCCTGCAGATCCTGCCAGATCCCACCGAGAGGGTAGGACCCTCCCCCCAGTCCGTGGTCAGGGCAGCATCTATAAGGCCCTCCTCAAGGGCGTGGATCAACACCGCCGATACCCGGCCCCCCACATATCCTGCACGGAACACCTCATCATCCGATGACCTGAGGTTCTTCCCGGAGAGATGTACCCCGTGGAACCGCTCCTTTATCCCCTTCTCCCGACGGCCGAACAGGCCCTCCCGAACCTTATCAAAATCATAACCTTTACCAGGGCATACACGGTAACACGCCCCGCACTCGATGCACTCCCCTGTGAGGCTGACCCTCTCTCCAACGATCTCGATGGCATCGACGGGGCAGGAGGCCACGCATCCGTGGCACAGCATGCACAGACCCTTATCCACCACCAGTTCCTGCAGTGTCGCGAAGCTGCTTCCGGCCATCGGCTCGCTTGGGCTCATTCCCGTATTTCCTCCAGTGGTTCCTCCCCCACCGGAGGCATGGTATCTTCCACCTCCGCCCTCTCCTTTCCATAGAGGTCGTCGGCACTCCTGCGCTCCTCTTCCACCCCATTGTCCTCCTCATTCCTCCTCATGGCCTTGAAGCCGACGAACAGGAGGGCGAACAGGGCCAGTGCGATCCCCCCTGCGGCCATTATCGGCTGAAGATCAAAGGACCCCTTCCCATCTCCCCCTTCACCTTCAGGTAAAACGGTGAGGTTGAACAACACATATCGGGAGTTGGTCCCGTCCCTGACCTCTATGGTTACCAGGATCGTCCCCTCCGTCCCTCGGGTGGCGTTGATCGCGCCTCCGCCGTCCGATCCAAACGTGATGAACGGGACGTCCGAGGAGTAGGTCAGGTTACCGCCCTCCTCATCCGTTGCGATGACCCTGAAGGTCAGCATCTCCCCCACCGTA
>JAGLEG010000013.1 GCA_023145185.1 Thermoplasmata archaeon | reverse complement strand
CCTCGGTGGGATCCTCCACGCCGTTCACCACCACATCTATAGGAAGCTTCAGGAGATCCTCACCATCAGACACCTCGAGGACCCCTCTCACCTGCCCATTCCAGTCCGGGTCCGGCCTTACCGTTAGAACACCGTCCTGTAGATCGGATCCGGTCATCTCAAGCCCGATCAGTGAATAGCTCAATGTGTCCCCGTCCACATCCGCAAACAGCGATGAGATATCAAGGGGGGGCGAGGAGGTGTCCTCGTCCAGGACCACCACCAGAGCCTCAGAACCCAGATATTCCGGCAGGGAGTTGTGAATGTGCACCGACGATACTGCGGGAGCGCTGATATTGTGGTCATCCCTGACACGGACCTCAACGGACCATATCTCACCTTTTCGGGTCATCTCCGGCGGAACCCGAAATGGACTCTTGATCCCCTCAACGAATTCTCCATCACGGAACCATTTTATGATGTAGCCCAGCTCCGAGCTGTTCATCTCACGATCCAGACCCGGTTCTACTATATCCAAATCCAGCAGATCTGATGATGCGGGGGATGGCGGCAGGATACGGATAACAGGCGGGGTGGGAGGCGAGTTCAGAACTATCAACTCCCTCACCTCTTCCTGGGAGATCTGCCCCCATCTATCGGCAACGGATGCCTTTATCTCCCACATACCAAGGGGGGCATCACCCTCAACCTCCAGAACCCACGAGAGGGTTCCTCCGTTCCTCACCTCTTCCTCCAGAATAAAGGAGAGGGGCCCTCCTGACGGGGGGGTCACCTCCATGATGATCTTGAGCTCATCAGGGAGCTGCTCCCTGTCGTCCACCTCGATGTGAAAGGTAACGTTCGATGTCCTCTCGACGGACCAAGGGGTGCTGCAGGTGATATTGGTTATCCGGGGCGGGAGGTCCAGCCCGGTCCTGAGTCCGTGAACGACGGGCGGGTCCTGTCCGCCCTCGGACGATAGATCGACCCTGATCAGAACCGCCTTGACTTCCCCCGAAATATCGCCCAGATACAAGCCATCCCAGGTTGGAAAGGACCAACCTTCCTCGAGAACTCTGAAGGTGGTATCGCCCGACTCAAAGCCGGGGACGTACCCCATGGACAATGCATCTATCATCCCCACCGATACCACTCCTCCTCCCGAGATGTTCAGCTCCAGAAGCTGGGGCCAGGGATCATCTCCTCTCTCGATCACCCCGGTGACGAAGGTCCCGGACGTGACGCCAGCGTCGAGGGACATGCTGCTTCCATTCCACATAGTGTCGTTGTAGAGAACAAGATCGGTGTATGAGAGATCATCATGATACGGGAATGCTGTGGAGTAATTAATGAGATAAGAGGAGACCGTGGGGGAGACTATCCCGTCCCCCTTAAGCAGGAATTCAAGGTATATCGACCCCTGGTCGAAAACACCCGACCCCTGTAGATCAAGGAGATGGTCAACCTCCATGCCGCATACAGGGTCGCTTTCCATCTGAGATATATCGAACCAGCCGGATCCGGGGAAAATAACCTCCGTGGCCCTCTTGTCGTGGACCCGCATTCCAATGTACGTCCCGGGCGGAATGGTGGCGTTCACGCCGATCTCCCTCCAGTTCTCCAGGGATGGGACCGAGAGCTCCCGCATTTCAACGGTGCCCTCCAACAGATATGTTGCTGTCTCGCGGACGTTTATATCGGCACCTGTGGAGTTGGGGACGAGATACAACATAACCGTCCCGTTTCCTGGCATTACCGGATTGAACGAGGAGGAGGGGCACAGATAACGTGAATCGGACTCTTCCAGCCAATCCCTGCCACCGTTCAGCCCGTAGATCATCCTGACACGGTTGCACGACCCCTCGAAGGTCAGGCAGGCGGTTCCCCCCGACTCCCCTACGGAGTAGGTGTTGCCGTAAATGTCGAGGTCGGTCATCCCGCGATCGGAGATGATCGTCTCCTCGTCGGACCAGTTCAAACCACCATCGTCCGACCGGATGATATCGATCTCCCCTCCGTAAACGCGGTTCGCGAACAGGACCAGGGAATCCTCAATAATTATCGTCTCCAGCGACAGGTGATCGCTCCTTTTGTCCATGACAGTTACGGGAGATGTCTTCGCGCCCGACGTTACGTTGTGATCGATCATGTACACGTGGCCGTCGGATGTGGGTTCGGTCACATTATCGTCCGTGGAGTAAAAGAACAACACCCGGTCCTCCCCCACACCCATGAGGGCAACATCATTTGCATCTCCTCCCCCATCCAGCATCGTATCCGACTCCCAATAGGTCCCATCGTACGTGAAAAGCAGGCACTCTCGATCGCCCTCAAGGGCCACTCCCAGAAGGATCCGGCCATCCATGACCATTACATCCATATCCGTTATGCCCTCCTGAACCAACGTATCTGCTGCGGTAAATGCCAGAAACCACCAGGTGGATAACGAGGTGGACCTCACCTCCAGCACCGGGTCGATGTTCACATTCTTTGACCTATGGGAGAGGAACAGATAGAGATCACCATCCCAGATCAGAAGCTTACCTTCCATATTGAGGAACCTTCCGCCCTTTATCTCTACGGGGTCGGACCAATTGCCCCCTCCGTCCGTGGAGCCGATCAACGAGTAATGCAGCCGACCCGACAGTTCCCAGCAGTATCCTATGAACACGTTGGAGCCGTCCATAACAACGTCTATTCCGTGCCTGGTCCTGTCGATGTCGCTAAGGTGGATATCGGTGACATTGAGCAAAATCGAGGACTCTCTCTCTTCAAGCGAAATGAGTCCGTTTTTCAGAACAGATCCATTGCATGATACAACCCCATCCTCATCGTTCAGATCGTCCATACAGAGCGAATCACCCAGCATGAGGCGGGGGTCCTGCTCAAGCTCAATATCCAGAGATCTGGAGGATGGAAAATTATAGCCTTTATCTCCCGCTTGGCCGTTCGATCCCGGGCTTGAGGCCATCAGCGTTCCAGATACCGCGATGAGGATCACAACAAAGGCCAGTGCCCGGTAATGACGAACGTCCCTACATCCCGACGCCATCCCCGTTTGAACAATTTAATAAGATAAATAGTCTTTGTAATCATTATTAGCATTATAATGGGCATCAAATGACGGCAACAAGAGTGGGTCTTCCCTGATCGGAGTAGCCGTTCTCCGGCTCGTAGGGGTTGAAGGCAGGATCGCCGTAGAGCGTTCTAACGTAATACGTCGGAGGGGCGAGATTATCCCTCTTGTCCTTTCTGATCGCCTCTCCCATGGAGAGGTCCTCGAACAGCAGCGCCTCCTCTATCGGGCCGGCCTTGGCATCCTGTCCTGTGGACCTCGTCGCGCAGAAAAAGCCATTTATTCCCGCCTTGAAGAACGCCTGGGTTATGGACTGTTCCGGCCGAAGTCCCCCTATTCTCCCGAGCAGGCACACGCCGGAGTTGAACACCGATGGGCCAAGCTCCCAGTCCCCGCTCTCCTCTATCAGGTCCGTCACCTTGACGCCCGTGGAGTACCTGTCGATGCCGTTCAATTCGGGGACGAACCACGACCAGTCCCCGTGCAGGATCATCTCAAAATAGTTGGCCCTCACGTAGGCGCCCTTTGTCACCATCGTCTGTCTATCGTTCTCGTAATCCTGTACGTAGACCTCCGATGTGAAGCCGTGCTGCTGGACGGTCCTTGAGAACTCGTTCTGGTGAAAGAGCCACCCCGTTCTCCCCCCTCCCTCTCCTGCGAGGAAATGGAAGTGGTCCTTCCAGCTCCCGCCGCCCCCATATTCAGAGGTCAGGGAATCGATGAAACCTTCCGTGTACTCCTCGTAGAACAGGGTCCTTGCGAGAAGAGCGGAAAGGTCGGATACGCTCCTTCCCAGGGGCCTGCCCACGCTCAGGGAGAGGTTCAGGCTGTATGGAAGGTCAGTGGCCCATCCCTCCCCCCATATAGGATCCTCCTCCCACGAAGGGTCCTTTTCCTGATAGTACATCGGGATCATGTTCCCCCCACCCAGAAGGGCCAGCCAACCTCTGCCCTCCAGGTAGGGGTCCTTCAGGCCGCGTTCATCCAGAATATCAAGGGCAGCCTCCAATTTTCCAACATTCGACAGCGTCCTCATCCTCGCAGCCTCCAGAAGCTCCCCCTCGTACCATGGGCCCGTCCCGTACCCCTCTGCTGCCTCGATGAACTCCTCGTCGTAAAGGGAGAAGTCCCCGTCCGATAGGACCAGGCCGCCCCTGGACGCGCTCAGGTAGGGCGCCATCATCGAGTGGCCCTCGTAGAGAGGATAGTTCGGTGATCCCAGGACCAGACAGTGGGAGTCGATCTCGTAGGACCCGGATATCCTCGATATCCCGAATGATGTCCCCCAGAGCGTTGAGAGTCCTTTCACACCGTAATATACCCTTACGGTCAGCTCATACTCTCCGCCGTTCTCGACGGAGAGGGTCTCCAGGTAGTTGCGCCCCGTGCCCGCGGAGAAGCTGGGGGCATCGGCCACCAGCCTGCCCTGTTGATCCCTCAGGGTCGCGAATATCAGCGGCTCCACACCCACGCGGTCCTTCAAGGGATCAAGTGGATTGGCATCTATATCCGTGAAATTGATGTACATTCGGATATTCACAACCCCCTCCGGAACGTCGATCGTGTGTACCTTTACGCTCTCTCCGACGACGTCAACATCCATGCTGTTGGTGTCCACGAATATGGAATCCACATCCTGGGCCTGGAGGGCGGAGACGTCCTCCAGAACGTCCATCTCCTCCGCATCCATCGGATTTGTCATCGTCATATAGTTCAACGTCCCGAAGCGGTTGGCCACCACCTCGGCAGCCGCGCCGATAACGCCTGGGGCATCCTCGAGAACAATCCTGTCGACACCTGCATCAACGGCAAGTGATGCGGCATCCGGGCCCACGGCAATGGTGTAACGGGCGCCCAGTGAATCATATACCTCCCTCACGTCATTCGAGCCGGTGTAATGATCTGCAACGATGATAGGGATATTGAGATACGATGCGATCGGTGCGGCCATCAGCGCGAGTGAATACCCCTCATCCTCATGGGTGACGAGCATCATCCCCGCCGAGGAGGAAAAGGAGTCCAGCGCCAGCTGTCTGGAGTTCCGGAAGGCCTCCGAGCCCTTGAACGAGACGTCGAGAGAATGCCCCCTACCAGTGTAATCCCTGAACCTCTCCTCCCCATCGCTTCCCCGTACCAGCAGCGGATATATTGGACTGCTGCCGTCGGAGATGTCATACCAGCAGGCGAGCGGTGTCGCAACCACTGCGGTCATTGGGTTCCCTGAAGGGACCTCCACCAGGTCGTATCCTATCTCATTCCTCTCCGAGGTCATGGTCAGGACGTCGCCGATAACCATAACCCTTCCTTCCGGCCCATCCAGGGCCTCTCGGATGAACAGGACCCCCGCGATAACGATGATGAGAACGGCCGATATTGCGCCGATCCGTTTTACGGGGGCAGACCTCAGGTAACGGGATATTGACCTATCAGCCATATTGTCCACGACCCCCATCTGCTACATTTGAATTAATCCTTGTTCCTGTAATCGACAGAATGGGGTTTAATATTCCATATGCTATCAGGGCAACATGGCCAGGAAGAAAAACAACGTGCTGGCGATCGTAGCAATCGTCACGGGGATCCTGGCGATCCTCACCTTCACGGGCCTCATGTACACGCCCCTGATCGCGGGCTTCGGCCCTATTCTTGCAACGGCCGCAATTATCTGCGGATGGCTGGGAAGGATAAAACGGAAAGGACGGACCATGGCCTCCGTGGGCATGGTTCTGGGGTTGATATGGTGGGCCCTGACGATCATTGGGATCATCCTACACTCCTTCCTGGGCCTGTTCAATGGCCTGTTCTAAAGGGGCACTTTGATTGGTTCACCCCCTCAAAAGCCTTATCTACAAGGACGGATTAGATAGCTTCCCAATGTGCATGTCCCCTGGATCGGAAAAGGCAATTGGGGGGGATCTCATTCATTTTTTTTCGTCAAGCGGAGGGGGACGAATTGGTATTTTCTAAAATACATGAGAGGCCCACAGGCTATCTTGAGCTGGAGGATGGGAGCAGGTTTCCCGGCCGATTGTTCGGAGAGGTTGGAAGCTGCGACGGCGAGGTGGTGTTCAACACCGGAATGGTGGGTTACGTGGAGAGTTTGACGGACCCGTCCTATCGGGGCCAGATCCTGGCATTGACGTATCCGCTCATAGGCAACTACGGGGTCCCTGATCTCATCAAAGGGGAAGGGCCCTTCCAATCCGACGACATACAAGTGAGGGGGCTTGTCGTTCAGGAGTACATTGATGAGCACTCCCACTGGGAGGCGCGGATGAGCCTTGATGATTGGCTGTCAAAACAGGGGATCGTGGGGATAGCCGGGGTGGATACAAGGGACCTGACAAAGCTCCTCCGGGAGAAGGGGACCATGCGGGGGAGGATCGTCATGTCGGAGGGAGGTCCGTTCTCGGTGGAGGACCCAAATGCAAAGGACCTCGTGGGGGAGGTCTCCAGTTCCGGGGCGGTCCAACACGGAGAGGGTGATGGCCCGCATATCGTCCTTGTTGACTGTGGGGCGAAGCGGGGGATCCTGAGGGACCTTCTTTCGAGAGGATGCAGGGTGACCGTCGTACCCTATGATCATGACCTCCTGTCCATGAAGTGTGACGGCTACATGATATCGAACGGCCCGGGGGACCCTTTGATGTGCACAAGAACGATAGAGAACGTCTCGGCACTGCTCAAGGGGGACGTACCAGTTGCCGGCATATGCCTGGGATGCCAGATAATCGCACTTGCTTCCGGGGCTTCAACGTACAAGCTGAAATATGGCCACAGGTCCCAGAACCAGCCGTGCGCCGAGAAGGGGACCGACAGATGCTACATCACCAGTCAGAACCACGGCTACGCCGTGGACGGGAAAACCCTCGGCGAGGGGTGGAAGGTGTGGTACTCCAACCTCAACGACGGGACCGTCGAGGGCATCAGACATGAGGGGAAACCCTTCTTCGCAGTGCAGTTCCATCCGGAGGCCTCTCCCGGCCCGAGGGACAGCGGGGGTTTCTTCGATCTCTTCCTGGAGGTGGTAGGATGAAAAAAGTACTGCTTCTCGGGAGCGGAGGCCTCCAGATAGGACAGGCGGGGGAGTTCGATTACTCGGGCTCTCAGGCCCTCAAGGCCCTGAAGGAGGAGTCCATCTACACCATCCTCGTAAACCCCAATATCGCCACCATACAGACCTCCGAGGGGATGTGTGACAGGATATACCTTCTCCCCGTGGACTTCGAGACGGTCAAGAAGGTGATCGAGAGGGAGCGCCCCGACGGGATAATGCTCGGGTTCGGGGGACAGACGGCCCTGAACGTGGGGGTGGAGCTCCACGATAATGGGGTTCTGAAGGAGTACGGGGTGGAGGTCCTGGGGACTCCTGTTGAGGTGATCAAGGACACCGAGGACAGGGAGAGGTTCATCGAACGATTGAACGAGATCGACGTCCTCACGGCGAGGTCCAGGGCCTGTGTCAACGTCGCGGAGGCGCAGGCGGCCGGGTCCGATATCTCCCTTCCGGTCATGATCAGGTCGGCATACTCCCTGGGAGGCCAGGGGTCGGGGGTGGCGAGAACCGAAAGCGAGCTCAAGAACATAGCCAAGAAAGCGCTTGCAGTGGCCCCACAGATACTTGTGGAGGAGTACCTGGAGGGGTGGAAGGAGGTGGAGTACGAGGTCGTCAGGGACCGCTTCGGCAACTGCATCACGGTTTGCAACATGGAAAACCTGGACCCCATGGGGATACACACCGGGGAATCCATAGTGGTGGCGCCCAGCCAGACGCTGTCGGACGAGGATTACCACATGCTCAGGGAGATCGCGATCAGGACCGTATCGCATCTTGGGGTGGTGGGGGAGTGCAATATACAGTACGCGCTCGACCCAAAAAGCAGGGATTACAGGGTGATAGAGATCAACGCCAGGCTTTCAAGGTCGTCGGCGCTGGCAAGCAAGGCAACGGGCTATCCACTCGCGGCCGTGGCGGCCCACCTCGCGCTCGGGCGGTCCCTGGCGGAGCTCAAGAACGCGGTCACGGGGTCCACGGTATCCTTCTTCGAACCCGCCATGGACTACGTGGTGGTGAAGGTCCCCAGGTGGGACCTGGAGCGTTTCAGGGGCATTTCGACGCGTATCGGGTCCCAGATGATGTCCATAGGCGAGGTCATGGCCATCGGCCGCTCGTTCGAGGAGGCGCTCCAGAAGGCCCTCAGATCCATCGGAACCGGCATGCACGGACTCGTCCTGAACCGACTGGAGTTCAACGGCATAGAGGAGGAGCTCAGGGAACCAACACACAGGCGGGTGTTCGCAGTTGGGGAGGCCCTCAAAAGGGGCATCACGATCGACCGGATACATGAGCTGACGTTCATCGACAGGTGGTTCCTCCACAGGCTCTCCCACATCGTTGAGGTGATGAAGGAGCTGGAGGGGTGTGGAGATATCTCGAGCGACCCGGACCTGATGCGGGAGGCTAAGAGGGTGGGCTTCAGCGACTTCCAGATCGGGAAGGCCACGTCGGTGGATATGGAAAAGGTGCGGAAGATCCGAAAGGGGATGGGCATCATCCCTGCGATCAAGCAGATAGACACCCTTGCTGCGGAGTATCCGGCAGCGACGAACTACCTGTACATGACATACCAGGGAAGTGGGAACGACGTGGACCCGAAGGCGGGGGCGGTGATGGTCCTTGGTAGCGGGTCGTACCGGATCGGCTCCAGTGTGGAGTTCGACTGGTGCGGGGTCAACGCGATAGATACCTCCAGGAAAGCTGGCTACAGAACCATCATGGTCAACTGCAACCCCGAGACGGTCTCGACCGATTACGACATATGCGACAGGCTCTACTTCGAGGAGCTGACCTACGAGAGGGTCCTGGATATCTACGAGTTCGAGGGGCCGGAGGGGATCATCGTATCCATGGGCGGACAGGTGTCCAACAACCTTGCCCCCAGGCTGCACAGGAAGGATGTCAGGATATTGGGGACCTCCCCGGAGGATATCGACAGGGCGGAGGACCGGAACAAGTTCTCCTCCCTGCTGGACCGGCTGGGTATCGATCAGCCCCCATGGACCGAGGCCAGTACCATCGAGGAGGCAAGGGCTTTTTCCGAGAGGGTGGGGTTCCCCGTGATGATCAGGCCGTCCTACGTGCTGTCCGGGGCTGCTATGGCAGTGGTGTTCGACCCGCAGACCCTGGAGTCATATCTCACAAGGGCCACGGATGTGAACCCCGCCACTCCCGTGGTGGTGTCCAAGTTCATCGAGAACGCCAAGGAGGTGGAGTTCGACGCCGTGGCAAAGGACGGTGAGATCCTCATCTACTCCATAGGCGAACACGTCGAGAACGCCGGGGTCCACTCGGGCGATGCCACGGTGGTGATACCGCCTCAGAGGCTCTATGTCGAGACCACCAGGAGGATCAAGCAGGCATCCAGAAAGATCGCAAAGGAGCTCAAGATAACCGGGCCCTTCAACATACAGTTCATCGCCCAGGACAACAAACTGAAGGTCATCGAGTGCAACCTGAGGGCTTCCAGGACCTTCCCGTTCGCCTCGAAGGTGCTCAAGAAGAACCTCATCGAGATAGCCACAAGGGCGATCCTTGGTGAGGATGTGAGGCCGATCGAGGGGTCGTCGCTGGACCTCGACCGCGTGGGGGTGAAGGCGGCCCAGTTCTCGTTCTCCAGGCTCAAGGGGGCCGACCCCACCATGGGGGTCGCAATGGCCTCGACAGGAGAGGTGGGATGCCTCGGGGACGACATGGAAGGAGCACTGCTCGCCGCGCTTAGATCGGTGGGGTTGACCCTGAAGAACAAGGTTGCCCTGATATCCACGGGGCCGCCCGTCACCAAGGCTGCGTTCCTTCCGCTCCTCATGAAGATGAAGGGGATGGGATACGCCTTCTATGCCACCGCGGGGACGGCGAGGTCGATGAGGGCGAACGGCATAGAAGCGGAGACGCTCAGATGGCCCTCGGAGGGGGGGAGCCAGAACTGCCTGGATCACATCGCAGATGGCAAGATCGGATTGGTGATCAACATCCCCAAGAACAACGAGGTAG
>JAGLEG010000129.1 GCA_023145185.1 Thermoplasmata archaeon | reverse complement strand
GGATAATGGGGGCGAAGTCATCCAATGTGACCTCGGCTCCCGTATCCATGAATTCCGGACCTGTAAGTAGGGTTTCCGCATCGAGAATATCCACGCGTTCGATCATCAGCGCCTTGAGGTCCCACGTCTCGTACTTCTCGTAGTTGTCCTCCACGGGCTGCGTGAAGCTGAGGGCCATGGTGAGGCAGGTGAATACC
The DNA here is from genome assembly GCA_023145185.1 of Thermoplasmata archaeon. GTDB lineage: Archaea > Thermoplasmatota > Penumbrarchaeia > Penumbrarchaeales > Penumbrarchaeaceae > JAGLEG01. Next base: position 10,248 of record JAGLEG010000129.1, on the reverse strand, counting down.
AGGAGGAACGAGAAGGCAAGCGAGATCATGGTGATGGTCGTCCTGACCTTGTGCCTGCTGAGGTTTCGAAGCGGGATCCTGGGCAGTATTGGTCTTCTGTAAGCGACGATGTCAAAGAGCCTCTCGAGAATGGGTTTGTTGGAGAAATCCTGACTGCTGTACTGCGACGTAAGGGCCGCCCTTGGGCCTATGCTGACTGCCTTCAGAGACCCCAGAAAGGCGCCGAGCGTGGATATCAGGATCCCTATGGAGCCGAAGATCAGGGGATATATCCAGAAGATGGTGGTGACAGGATCTATCAACCCGATCACGGAAGCATACGCTATCACGATCAGATATGACATCCCCATCCCAAGCGGCACCCCGATTACCGCTCCCACGGCCCCCATCAGGGCTCCGAAAAGGCAGTAGTGGAGTATGATGTCGATCTTCCTGCCGCCAAGCGCGCCCATAACGCCGATATATGGGCGTTGAGAGGCTATCAATCTGGCAAGGGAGTTGTAGATCACCACGGCGGTGACCGCGAGGATGATCACCCCGAAGACCCACCCCATATGCCCCATGGCGCTGGCGTCCGTCCTGGAGAACTGATAGTCGAGTTCCTCCGTTCCCAGAAGGGACCTGGTCACACGGATACCATTTCCGGTGAGATACGTGACAACCTCCGCCTTCACCTCATCGGGTTCGTACCCGGGTTTCACGGTGATCAGCACCTCGTTGAACGTCGATCCGGTCAGGTTCAGCTCCGTGATCGCTGTCTCGTATGTGGTGAAGAGGGGCATGAGAAGTGCTGGCTCGGGCCATCCGGTATCGCTCACCACATAGATGTATTCCGGTGAGGCGGCGATCCCCGAGACGGTGAGAGGTATCGTGATATTGTCAGCATATATTGTGACCTCCTCTCCAATTTTCAGGTCGTTTCCCCCTGCGAAGAGGCTCCCCACCAGACACTCCCCTGATAACGGGGAGCTGAAGGGATTGCCATCGGTGATCTGGTAGCCGTTGATAAGGGCATACGGCTTCCCCTCCATGTACGGGGAGGCGATCCAATGGGCCTTGTACCGCTCCTCTCCGTATTGAGCCTGTGTTTCGAGGAATATCCTTCCGCTTACCTGGTCTACCCCATCGATCGCCCCGATCTCATCCAGATCTATCTCCGACATGTCGAACTGGATGTCGATATCCTCGTAGTTGGTATCATCGAGCCTCTTGTCAAAGGATTCAAGTGCATCCCTGGTGGCATTGACGAGCCCGATCCCCAGGCTGATCGAAAGGGCGATGGCCAGGATGATCGAGAGGGTCCTCATCTTCGACCGGAGGAGGTCCCTCACCGCTTTCTTCAGGAGTATGATCATTCCCTCATCACCTTCTTTGCCTCCGGCGCAGCCTCCTCCCTGTCGGAGATCCTGCCGTCCCTGAGGTGGATCACCCGGTCCGCCACACCGGTGATCGAGATGTCGTGGGATACGACCACGAAGGTGGTCCCCTCCCGTTTGTTGATATCTCTCATCAAATTGGCGATCTTGGTCCCCGTCACCCAGTCGAGGTTGCCCGTGGGCTCATCCGCCAGGACGATCTTCGGGTTCTTGACCAGGGCCCTTGCTATCGCCACCCTCTGCTGCTCCCCTCCGCTCAGCTGTGAGGGGAACATGTTCGCCTTGTCCGGTATTCCGACGAGGTCAAGGGCTTCCCGGGCACGCTTCATCATATCCTTCCTGTCGCGGGCCATCTCCAGGGTCAGCGCAACGTTCTCGGCTGCGGTGAGCGATGGGATCAGGTTGAAGAACTGGAATATCCAGCCCACCGTATTCCTCCTGTATCCAGAGAGTTTTTTCTCCTTGAACCCCCCGATGTCCTTCCCTTCCACAACGATCGACCCGGAGTTGGGGGTGTCGATCCCACCCAGACAGTTCAGAAGTGTTGTCTTGCCGGAGCCGCTGGGCCCCAGGATCACGAGGAACTCCCCTTTTCTCACGTCCAGATCTATACCTTGCAGGGCCTTCACCTGTACCTCTCCCAGGGTAAATGTCCTGGTCACTCCCTTCGCTTCTATCATGTTCATTTTCTGGCCTCCTCATCGAATGTGACGTATGTTCTGATCAGTTCAGCTTTCAATGCCCCGATGTCCATCTCTGTTCCACTCTCCTTCAACATCGCATAATAAAGGGCGATCCCATCCATGTTGGAGAGAAGGAGCATGGCCTTCATGCGCGGGTCCTTGACGCCCATCTCCCTGTAGATATTCTCCACCATCGAGACGTAGCTGTTCAGGAACTCCATCCAGATGCCCGTGTCCTCTTTTCTCCTCATGGCCTCGTCGAAGATGGACCAGAAGAACCTGGTGAAGATGGTCTCATTCTCGATGAGGTCCATCATGGAGTCGATGAAGTGTGTTAGAAGGTCCTTTCCATCCATCTCCTTCATAAGCTCTTCACTGAATGCCGGCTCCATATGGGTTTGGGCCCACCACATGAGGCAGTCCCTCCCCAGCGCATATTTTGAATCGAAATAGTGGAAGAGGCCACCTTTCGAAACCCCTGCCTTCTCGATGATCTCGCTCAGCGATACTTTATCGTATCCTCTGCTGGAAAACAGCTCGAATGCGGATTCGAAGATCCGCTCTTTCATACCGGATTCAGGTGTCATGATTATCCCTTCAAAGTTCCCGACCGACCGGTCGGTCTGTACTGGTTATGATGAAGTGATATTAATATTAATTGATAAAAAAAAGAAAGGGCGGAGGGGCTCCGCCCTTTTGGTCTATATGGCCTGGGTCCTGTCTTTTACTTCTTGTACAACACCGCAGCTTTGGCAAGTGCCCTATCCGCCAGTATGAATCCCGCCCCCCAATCCGTGCCGGACCAGGTGTAGGACCAGTATCCGTAGTACACGAGTGCACCATTGGCAGGGATGGGAAGGCTGTTGGCAGCTGTTTTCAGGACCTTCTCCATCTGTGCCTGCCCCAGGTTCGGGTGTTTTTCAAGTATCAGGGCAGCTATGGCCGAGACGTGTGGCGCGGCCATACTGGTTCCCCCCAGCCAATAGTAACCGGGCATTGGTGAGATCCATGTCTCATAATAAGTGCTCCAATATGCAGTGCCCTTGTACGGGCCCAGGATATAATGCCCCGGGGCCGTTACATCAAGATCGGTTGATTTCTGGCCGAGTGCTTTGTTGGGACGGGAGCTGAAACCGGTCAGGTAAACCTGCCAGTTGTTGCCCAGATAGTCCTTTGTGTTCAATTTCTCCGGCACATCCTGGTAGTCGTCCCTCCAGAAAAGGTTACTTGGATACCAGATCTCGGTCCAACCCCCGGCTGCCACTGATATTACTTCGGGATATGCTCCCGGCCATCCCATCCCATTGTTGCCGCTGTTTCCCGCACTTGCAACGACTATGACCCCCTCATCGATGGCGTCGTCTATTGCATCCTTGATCATCTTGCTTGGGGCTGGCCCTCCAAGGCTCATGGAGATAATGACCCTGCTGTCCGATAATTCTGTCTGGGCAAGTTTCGTCACGTAGTCGATCCCGTAAGCGACCATCTCATCTGTTCCTCCACTCCATTTGACCTTGCCCCCATAACACCCGGGGTAGGATGGTTCAGGGCAATCGAGGAGCCATGTGTCAAGGACGAGGACGGGGATCACCTTGGCACCAGGGGCCACTCCCCTTACGAAGCACTCTCCATCAAATGCGGGCAGGTAGAAACCCGAGATCGTGCTCGTGACATGTGTGCCGTGTCCCGAGCCCCACTGGTGAGTATCGAATCCCCTCGTGTTGTCCACGGGCCCTATGGCGAAGTCGTCGATGTCATCGTCCCAGTAGATATCATGGGAGAATCCGGCCCCGTACTGCTGTGCAATGGATGCCGGGTCGAGATAGTTCTTCCATAACCCGAACAATCCAGTGTCCAGCACCGCGATGTACACGTCCTCGCCCGAGTTGGACGTTAGCTCGGCATTCACCATGTCGACCCAGAACGGCGTTCTGACCGGATATTCCGCATTCTCATTGAACGCCTTGCCTTCAACCATCTGCGTGGATAGCTGGGCCGTTACCATATCGTTCTGGTACAGCGAGAATCCGTCACTTTCACTGGTCTCCTCTCCATTGGACCCTCTGGCGATCGCCCCCGCTGTGAGGGGGATAATCACCAGAGCCAATAGAATGGTCATTATCTTCTTCAATTTTATTTCTTTCAATTCATCACATCTCCCTTCATTTCGTCCCAAAAATTGGGTGGAGAAATGCAATTTCCCAGGGGGGACAACACCTCAACTCACACGGAGAATATCGAAAGATATTCAATCTACCCATCCAATCCAAAGGACACATCATCATGTGAGTACAAATATATATATTTTTCAATTATCCCGGGTGCCGGGAGGCCCATATTGAATATATTGGCCACGGTCTCATTTTTTAAGGTTTGGTCTTTCATGGGACTTCCCGGTTTTCCTCATCGAGTTTGATATATTCGGCCACATCCCCTAAATAATCAATTTATACCCTGTCCCCCATCTACCCCGGTACGGAGCGCGGTTCAGATGCTTGTTCACACGGTGTGGTATGGTACGTTCCTCCTTGAGAGGAAAGGGGAGAGCTGGGAAGTGATCAGGTTCGTGGAGGGACCTGCGGATGCCGGAGAGCTTGCACTGGAGCTGGAGGCGATCTCCGGGGGAGAGCTTCTGGACCGGGAGCGCAGGCTTCTGGAGGAGGGTGGGATCACCCACACGTCGGACGAGAGGACCCTTTCCCATATTGAGAATGGGAAACTGGTGCCCTTCATTGACATCAGGGTTTCCCCCCCCGGGGAGATGAGCCTTGATATGTCCCTTCTCACAGAGGCCAATATAATCAAGGCCAGGAGGGAGACCGTATCATCCATGACGGACGGGAACATCCTATCGACGGTGGGCGCCCTCACGGATGTGGACACGTCGCTGAACCTGATGATAGAGAGGATCAGGGAGTGGTACGTCAAGTACTGGCCGGAGATGGACCACCACATCGAGAAGGAGTCGGTGCTCGATGGCCTGATGGTGTCTCCGCATCCTGACGACCTGATAACCTTCCTTGAGGAGAACGATGCGAAAGCTCACAAAAAGCTCCGATCCACCGTACCGGATCAGGATATCGACCGGGATTCCCTCATCGGCCTCTCCATCATCGCAGGGTCCGCCAGGTCGCTTATGGCCACCAGGGCGACGCTGGAGGGATACCTTGAGGGGGAGATGAAGCAGGTCGCCCCGAACCTGACCGTGGTCGTGGGGCCCCTCATAGGTGCAAGATTGATACACGCCGGTGGAGGGCTCAAGAGGCTGGCGCTCCTTCCCGCCTCCACGGTGCAGGTACTGGGCGCGGAGAAGGCCTTTTTCAGGTTCCTCAAGGAGGGCGGAAAGCCACCAAAACACGGCGTCCTGTTCCAGCACTCCTGGGTACATTCGGCCCCCAGGAACATCCGGGGCAGGATCGCACGGACGATCGCCTCCTCGGCCGCGCTGGCGGCCAGGCTGGATGCGTACGGCGGCACGGGAGGAGATGAGATAAGGCTCAAACTGGAGGGGAGGGTAGAGGCCGTAAAGGAGAGGAAGAAGGGCCCCGCCTTGAATGGCGGTAGGCAGCCTCCCTTCCGCGAAGGGTGGTGGGCGAACAAGACCCATGACAGGAAACGCCAGCACAGGCCCCAGCGGCGCAGACACAAGAGGTGATGGGGATGAAAGGAGAAGGAGGGGTGGACCTTCCCGAGGGGATGGACGGCAGGGTAAAAGAAGCCCTGGACATGTGGGGTATCAAGTCGCTTTACCCTCCTCAGAAGGATTCTTTTCCGGCGATCGCGGAGGGGAAGAACCTCGTCGTCTGTGTGCCAACCGCCGCGGGAAAATCGCTGATAGCCTACTCCGCGATCATCAACAAGGTCGTCAAGAAGGGCAAGAAAGCGCTCTATATCGTTCCGCTTCGGGCCCTGGCGTCCGAGAAGTTCGAGGAGCTCAAGCAGCTCAACCGCCTGGGGATAAAGGTGGCGCTATCATACGGCGACTTCGACGACGATGACCGTTACCTGGAGAGGTTCGATGTTGTGGTGGCCACGTCGGAGAAGGCGGATTCACTTCTGCGCCACCGGACCAGGTGGCTTTCCGACCTCTCGGTGATAGTCGCAGATGAGGTCCACCTGCTGAATGACAAGGGAAGGGGGCCCACCCTTGAGGTGATCCTGACCAGGTTCAAACAGCTGAATCCCAAGGCCCAGATGATATGCCTCTCCGCCACCGTGAAGAACAGTGCGGATATCGCGGGATGGCTTGGTGCGGAGCTTATCGAGAGCGATTTCAGGCCGGTGAAACTGTCAGAAGGTGTCCTGTACGGAGGGTCCGTGAGGACCTCTGACGGGAAGGAGAGGGCGTTAACTGCAGATACCGGCGATCCCGTGACAGATGCGGTCCTGGATGTGGTACTCCACTCGGATGACGGCAAGGGCCAGGCCCTTGTGTTCGTGTATACCAGGAGGAACGCTGAGGCCGCAGCCGTCAACATGTCAAAGGTACTTGGATCGCGGCTGTCCGGGGCCGACACCGCCAGGCTGACGGAGGTCGTCGATGGCCTGGGTGGATCTGATTCGAGGATAGGCAAGAGGTTGAAACAGGCCGTATCGGGTGGGGCCGCATTCCATCATGCGGGCCTCTCGAACGAACACAGAAAGCTGATAGAGGTCGCATTCAAGGAGAGGAGGATCAAGGTGCTCTTCGCCACCCCCACCCTGGCTGCGGGGATCAACCTTCCCGCAAGGAGGGTGATCGTCAGGGACTGGAAACGGTTCGAGCAGTTCAACCCCCAGGCCCCGATCCCCGTCCTGGAGGTGAAGCAGATGTTCGGGAGGGCCGGTAGGCCCCGCTTCGATACCGAGGGACAGTCGTACATATATGCGCGTAACGAGGAGGAGGTGGACCTCCTGATGGAGCGTTATATCTGGGGGGAGGCCGAGGAGATATACTCTAAACTGGGATCGTTCCCCGCCCTGAGGATGCACATCCTGTCGTCGTTCGCCACCAACTACGTCAGGGACATGGACGAGCTCTGGGAGTTCATAAGGTCCACGTTCTTCGCCTACCAGAACGATACCTGGAAGATAACAACGGACGTTGAGGACGTGATATCATTCCTGGAGGAGGAGGAGTTTATCAAGGTGGATGGGGACAAGGTGGAGGCGACCGATTTCGGAAAGCGGGTGGCGAGGCTGTACATAGATCCGCTCTCTGCAGTCATTCTCAGAAAGGCGCTCCTGTCGGAGCCGAAGAAGCTTACCACCTTCTCCATTCTCCAGGCCGCCTGCTACACACCTGATATCCACAAGATGTTCGTGCGGAGGAAGGAGTACGAGAAGATACTGGAGGAGATCTACAGCAGGGAGGATGAGCTGCTGATGGATATCCCCACCGAAAAGGCCGATTACGACTTCTTCCTGGCGTCCGTCAAATCGGCAATATTCCTCCTGGAATGGATCGGCGACGGAGAGCTGGGTATGGAGGCGAACGAGGAGCGGCTCGAGAAGCTGTTCAACGTGGGCCCCGGGGACATCAGATCGAAGGTGGAGACCGCCAAGTGGATCCTCTACTCCATGAGGGAGCTGGCCAGGCTGTTCAACTCCCCGATGGCGAAGGCCGTGGACCTGGTGGCCCTGAGGGTGGAGCACGGCATCAAGAGGGAGCTTCTGGAACTTATCGGAGTAAAGGGGGTGGGCAGGGTCAGGGCCAGGAGGCTGTTCGATGCCGGCATCAAGGGGCCGGATGATATTCGGTCCTCCACCGTTCAGAGGCTATCCTCCGTCCACGGCATTGGCAGGGTCCTTGCCCTCGCCATCAAGAACGAGGTCCTGGGACCCGAGGGGGAGATCCTGGAAGAGGATGAACCGGGTGAGGAGGAGGTTGGAACGGGTCAATCCCGGCTGGGCGATTTCTCATGATGTAACACCCTTTTAATAGCCCCTTTCTGATAGTGATGCGATGGATCTGGAGGATATGGTGGATACGCTCAAGGATGGGTTCCTGTTCTTCATGCCGGTATTGACCGTTATTCTGCTGGCATCGCTCCTGGGATTCTTTGCCACGCTCTCCGCCACGGATGTGGAGGCCTCCGTCTTCACACCGGAGGAGGATGCGTCCACGGGAAGCGAGGCGACCATCGGTGTCTTCAACGCCCTTCTATTCGTGCTGCCCGCCGCCCTGGGAAGCTTCGGGATAGTGTATCTCATCAAATCGGGAAAGAAGAAGCTTCTCAAGAACGTCTTTCGGGGGATGCTCACGGTCGCCTCCAGCGTTATGATCATGCTCTTTTTCTACCTCTTCAACGATGCGTTGGCACAGAGGATATGGTACGTTCTGTACACCCCTCCATTCGGGACCATCGTCACGATATATTTCGACAGCCAGACGCTTCTGTACATGGGGGTTGGCGGCCTTCTGGGAGGTTACCTGCTTACATCCATCATCATGTGCAAGGGGTTCAGGAGGAGCCAGAGGAACTCCGCGCTGATCGTGATCTCCGCTTTGATGGGGGCCTTCATGGCGATCATACTGCCGACCTGGACCGTGGTGTTCCTGCTGCTTGCGCTTGCGGTGTGGGATATCTACGCGGTATTCAAGGGGCCGATAAAGGACCTGGTTGAGATGGACATGAACGGGCAGCTCATGGCCCGCCTGAACGTTAGGAAGAGGATGTCGCACCTGGATATTCTGGGGGACGACTCGGAGGAGTTTCCCTTCCAGAACCTGACATACGAGGCTGATTTCTGGGCCCTGGGGATAGGGGACCTCGTATTCTACTCCGTCCTTGGAGCCCATTCGCTGTTCTATTCCATTCCCTATATTCAGACCAACGGCTACTGGGTGATGCCCCTGTTCTTCGTTCCAGTTGTGATCGCCATACTGGTAGGGTTCGCGTACACGATCCACAGGTTGAACAGGGGAGGGGAGAATTCCATACTTCCGGGACTCCCCATTCCCATGTTCCTTGGGGTGGGCGTGTTCTGCCTGATGATGCTCCTGGCGAGCTTCATCCTTTGATTTGATCGTTAGGGCTTTCGTTCTGTCAATGGGCTCAGAGGAGCGTTTTTGACAGCTTCTCTATCATGTCCTTGGTCATCGACGTGATGTCGTGTGATGGGGACCAACCCCACTCCTCCCTTGCGGCGGTGTCATCTATGGACATGGGCCACGAGTCGGCGATCTCCTGCCTGAAGTCTGGTTCGTAGGTGACCTCCAGCTCGGGGATGTGGACCCTGATGGCGTCGGCCAGCTCCTTGACGGAGAAGGACATTGAGCCAACGTTGAAGTCGCAGTGGTGGACAAGGTCCTCCAATGGGGCCTTTGCAAGATCGATGAGGGCCTTGAGGGCATCGGGCATGTACATCATGGGGAGGATCGTGTCCTCCTTGACGAAGCACTCGTATTTTTTGTTCTGTATCGCCTCGTAGTATATTGCGACGGCGTAATCGGTGGTGCCGCCACCGGGGAGGGTCTCGGATGAGATGATGCCGGGGTACCGGAGCCCCCTGACGTCCACCCCGAACCTCCTGAAGTAGTAGTCCCCGAGAAGCTCTCCTGCGACCTTTGTGACGCCGTACATCGTCCTGGGCTTGAGGACGGTCTCCTGTGGGGTGTTGTCCCTGGGGGTCTCTGGTCCGAATGCCGCGATGGAGGAGGGGTTGAGCACACGAACGAGCTCTTTTTCTCTGGCGCACTCGAGGATGTTGTGGAATCCGTTCATGTTTACGTCCCAGGCGAGCATGGGCTTCTTCTCTCCCACTGCGGAGAGGATTGCTGCCATGTTGTAGATGGTGTCGATATCGTACTTGTCCACCAGGTCGTAGAGATCCCTCTTGTTGTTGATGTTGATGACCTCGAGGGGGCCGGAGTCCCGGACTTTATCTGATGGGGGGGACCTGTTGATCCCCGCAACGACGTTGTCGTTGCCGTACATATCGCGAAGCATCATGACGAGCTCGGACCCTATCTGTCCAGCGGTCCCGGTTACAAGTATCCTTTTCATTGGTCTGTCCGACATATCTTTCACCTTCAAGCTTCCTGTATTGGATTTTGATTAATCTATATTTCTATTGGTGGAGGCTAGAAAATATTTTATCCTTTGTGAACTTGAAGGGCACTGTCCAACCTCAATGGGATCATGGGCCAGTGGTCTAGCTGGTTATGACGTCGCCCTTACAAGGCGGAGGTCCCCGGTTCAAATCCG
>JAGLEG010000128.1 GCA_023145185.1 Thermoplasmata archaeon | reverse complement strand
GTTCGTAAGAACGAATATCCTGGGGGCGAGGATACTTGCGGACGCGACGGGAAGGCACGAGGTGCCCCTTATCATGATCACCACCGATGAGGTGTACGGCTCATGTTCGGAGAAGACCCCGAGAAGGGATGAGACCACCCCTCCGGCGCCCACGAACCCATTTGCCACGACCATGTTCGCAGGGGAGAAGCTTTCAGCCCTTTCCAGGAGGATCTACAACACCCCCCTGATCATACTCCGGCCCTGCACGCTGATAGGCCCCAATCAATCGAAGAACAGGCCCGTCCCCCGGATGATCAGGTCCGTGATAGAGGGGAAACCACCCAAGGTAAAGGGGCGCAGGGACTCCCATTTCAGGGATTACCTCCACATTCTCGACCTGGGTTCCGCCGTGGATATCGTTATCAAGGCGGTGGTGGGAAAGGCCCTTGCCCATCCGACCCAGCTGGGCGAGGTGGTGGAGATGGCGGGGAAAACGGTCATCCACGGAACCGAGGTGGCTACCAAGCCGATGATCAAGCCCCCACCTCCAATCCTGTCACCCAACCAGCTGATAGCTGGAGGGGTGGCGATATTCAACATTACCGGTGAGATCAGGTACACCACCTCCCAGATCGCGGAGAAGGTGATCTCGCTGATGGGGTCGGAGCTTCCGATCCAGGAATCCGTCATCGAGGTCTACAGGGACATGGGCTACAATCCCTCCAGGAAGAAGGTCCTCTATCAGGGGTGGTCCCCAAGGTACACGGACATCGATGAGATCCTCAAATCCACCATCGAGTGGTACCGGGACCACCCCGAGGTCCTCGAGGTATCGGCGACGGGGCAGCTGATGCCATGAGGGGTCAAACGCTAAATATCTGAGAATATCATATGGAGTTCAGAAAGATCGTATTGCAGATACGGCCAGGTTCATAATGTTCTGGAGCAGGTCCGACAAATTGAAATGGAGTTGGATGAGATGAGAAGAGATTCTATTGGTGTTTTTATAGACGGGGACTATTTTGACGGCATCTTGAGAAGCGAGTTCAACTCCACCAGAATAGATTTCTACACATTTTCCCAGAACATCATACCCGAGGATTCCCAGAGGTTCCGGACGTACTACTACAAATCCATCCCCTACATCTCCCTGGAATCCAGCAGCGAGGACCGGAGCCGGGCGGAGGGCGTTGATAAATTCCTCCAGTCGCTCAGGCACCTGCCGAGGTTCAAGGTGAGGACCGGTGAGCTGACGAGGACCAGCGAGGGCCAGTTCCGCAGGAAGGGTGTCAACGTCTCGATGGCGATCGATATCACCAGGCTGACCACCGAGAGGATGATCGACAAGGTATTTGTGGTGTGTTCGGACCCGGACCTGCTCCCGCTGCTGAGGGCGATCAGGGACATGGGCATCATCGTCAGGGTCTACCACGGGGAGAACATCCCGGAGCGGATGCTCGCAGAATCGGATGAGTCCGTGAAGATAGACGATGGCCTGATAGGAAGCTCCCTCAGGGAGCACACCTGGGGAGATTGATCGGGCATGTTCCCCCTGGCCCATCTGGGCTTCACATCGCTCCTGTCCAGCAGGAACATCGACCTGAAGGTATTGCTTTTGGGGGCGGTGCTGCCGGACCTGATAGATAAACCCCTGGGCCACATCCTTCTTCCGGGGAACAACGGCAGGATCATCGCACACACCCTGCTTTTCTCGGTCCTGTTGCTCCTGATCGGATTGGCCTGGAAAAGCGCTCTGCCCCTGTCACTGGGCGTTTCCATGCACCAGCTGCTCGACTCGATATACCTCTCTCCCGAGAGCTCGTTATGGCCCATACTGGGCCCTTTCCCGTCCACGGATTTCCACATATCCAGCTGGTTGGATTCCCTGACCGACCCCTATATCATCGTAACCGAACTGGCCGGGTTGGCCATTCTCATCGTGGTGTTCACGAGGAGCCATGTTGGAAAGACGAAATAGGGCGGGCCCCATTTCCAAAAAACAATTTATATGGGAACGATATGGAGGAAAGCGAATAAAATGGCCGGGGTGGTGTAGCCTGGTAGCACCAGGGACTGTGGATCCCTTAGCTCGAGTTCAAATCTCGGTCCCGGCCCTCCATGCATTCAGGAGTTGATGAATTGACCAAGGACGAGGAGGCAGCACCCGCAGAACCGGCCATGCCCAATCCCATGGAGAGCTGTCAGGGGCCCTCCGGATTCATCTTCATCCTGGCCATCGGGTTCCTCTTCCTGATCATGTTCGATCGGGACCTGGGCGATGCGATATCAGGCTATGTTGGCATCGTACTGTATCCCATCATCGGCTTCGGCGGCCAATTCCCGATACTTACAATGTTCTGTGCAGGCATGCTGACGGTTGGTATATCCACCGGGATCAGGCACTTCATGATCGATTGGGTGGATATGGCCAAGAAGCAGAAGATGATGAACGAGTACAACAAGGCGGTGAGGGAGGCCACCAAGTCCGGGAACCAGTCCAGGGTCCAGAAGCTCCAGTCCGAGAACCAGGACATCATGGCCCTCCAGCCCCAGATGATGATGGGCCAGATGAAATCCTCCATGATGTCCATGGTCATCGTCATACTGATCTTCAGGTGGCATTACGCTTTCATATGGTCCCTTCCCCAGGCGACCCTTACCACCATGTGGGCCCTGGACTGGCCCATGACCGGCTCCGCGTTCGGGGAGATGTGTGGGGCTGTCTGCATGAACCCCAGTGGAAGCGGCATCCCGTACTGGATATTCGTCTACATGCTCATCACCATCCCCATTGGTCAGGCGCTCATCAGGGGGCTGAAATACTTCGAGTTCTCCAGGAAGCTCAAGGAACGGGGGGAGCATATCTTCGGCGAGGAGGAGATCGAAGAGGACATCGAGGATATCGACGAGGAGCTGGACCGGTACGAGAAGAAGCTGGACAGGAGAAAGGGGAAAAAGAAGAGAAAAAAGAAGGGCGGGGATGAATAAGCTATTTATCCTTTCGTTTTCTAACCCCTTTAGAGGTGGACAGTAGATGGAACCAGCGTTGGAAGGAATGAAACTCCTGCAGGTAGGAAAGGTGAAGGAAGTATATCAGCCACATGCCGACGATGAGCTGGTCTTCTATTTTACCGACAAGATATCCGTTTTCGACAAGGTGATACCATCCACCATCCCGCGTAAAGGGGAGAGCCTCTGCAGGACCTCAGCCCACTGGTTCAAGATGTCCGATAAGCTGGGGGTTCCCTCCCATTTCATCGAGCTCATGGGCCCATCCACCATGAGGGTGAAGAAGGTGAAGGTGGAGAGGGACATGTCGAAGCTTTCGCATGATTCGACCTCCATTCTGATCCCGCTGGAGTTCATATCAAGATACTACGTCGCCGGATCCCTTCTGGATCGGCTGAAGAAGGGCAGGATATCCATGGAGAGCGTGGGTTTCCCAAGCGGGCATGCTCCGACGTACGGGGAGCCGCTTCCGGAGCCCATCTTCGAGGCCACCACCAAGCTGGAGGAGGTTGACAGGCCGGTGACCGTGAAGGAGGCGATGGACCTGGCAAAGTTGACCAGATCGGAGTGGGATGACATCTGGGAGGCAGTGAGGAAGGTGGATGATTTCATCAATTCACAGGTGGAGTCCAGGGGAATGATACACGTTGACGGGAAGAAGGAGTTCGGCTTCGACCAGGATAGGAAGATCATGCTCATCGATACCTTCGCCACCGCGGACGAGGACAGGTTCTGGGATACCGCAGAGCTGGCGCAGGGAAGAAGGGTGGAGCTCTCCAAGGAGGCGGTCCGCCAGTTCTACAGGAGCTCCGGATACCACGGAAAGCTGATGGAGGCCCGCGACGCGGGCGTGGAGGAACCCCCCATCCCGGCGCTTCCCGACGAGGAAGTGACAAGGGTGGCCGGACTCTATTCCACGATGTTCGAGAGGTTGACCGGTGAGAGGTTCTAGATCACTCCTCGCCCATCCCCCTGTCCCTGTTCCTCCGAAGGAATATGAAGAAGGCGATGCCTATTACCACCACCGCCAGTGCAAGCAGGGCCTGCAGGTAGATCAGGTCCATATCGTTCGCGTCATCCTGGACAGAGGTGGGGATCTTCTCGATCTTGATACTGCCCACATCAAAGTCCAGACCATCGGATATGCTGACGGTGCCTCCCCCATCCTTGAACCCCACCCTCGTTACGGTGAAACCGTATTCACCGACCTCTGACCTCAGCGAGAACTTTCCAGCTTCGTCCGATGTGGCGGTCTCGCCATTGCTCAGAGTGATAATGGCCCCATATACCGGCCGGCCATCATCATCCACAATGGTTCCCAGGAACCTCCCCCTCATCACCGCCTCCGCCATCGTCAGAGTGCCCATATCGTGGACCTCTCCTGGCTCGAGCGAGACCTCCCTTGACAGCGTATCGTATCCAGGGCTGGAGATATCTACCCGGTAGCTTCCCGCGGCGAGGGTTATCTCGAAATAACCGTACATATCCGTCACACCCCCGGCCGTTCCTATTTGGATGGAGGCCCCCTCTATCGGAAGCCGATACTGGGTCAGGACCTTACCCCTGACAACTCCATTGTTCGTGGTCTTGAAAGACCATTCAAAGGGCGCTAAAGGGGTGCCTCCAAGATCCGCTCCCACCACAGAAACGGCGTATGAAGTGTCATATTCCAATGGGTCCGATGGGGTGAAGATGAGCGTGTTACCATCCCATTCAAGGAGGCCGACCATCCCTTCGATCCTCAATACGGTGATATCCCTGTCCATCTCCTCGGAGAAGGTGACTGTTACCCTGGCATCCACGGGAACGTCGGTGGACGAGGGCGAGTGGGATAGGACCTCGGGTGATACTGTGTCCACTCCGAACTCCACGCTCTCGACCCTCGTGTTCCCCGCCTTGTCGAATGCCTCCACCTCGACCCAGTGGGGTCCCTCCAGAAGATCCAGGGTCACATGGGTGTACATGCCGATATCGAGCCAGGGCCCTCCATCGTATCTGTACCTGTAGCCTCCCACGCCTGAAATGGGATCGCTCCCGTTCCACTCGACGGTCACGGATGAGATGTTACTGATCGTGTCGTTCATGGGGGAAATGATACCCAGACCGGGCATGGTGATATCCACCGTGAACAAGGTTTGGATCGATCCGATATTTCCAACCTCATCCAGTGCCCTGATCGTCACCGTGTGCTCCCCTTCGGTCAGGTTCTCGATCGTGTACCCGACCATATCGGGCAGAATAAAGATCTCAACCCCATCCAGGTTCATCTGGTATTCAACGACCTCCGGGGAGGTCTCATCCAATGCGCTCCAGGTTACGCGTACCGTGGTGGTGTTGAGGAAAGAGCCTGTTTGTGGGCTTATCGTTGAGAAGATCGGAGGTGTCCGATCCACAATGAGCTCGATCGATGTCGAGTTCTGGTTCATCACCCCGTCATAACACGTTACCTCGAACCTGTGAACCCCCTCGCCCGGGTGCTCCCAGGTGAAGGATGTGTTGAGGCCCACATCGATCCAGTCGGATAGATCTGACCGTATCTCATATTTCAGGATGGAGTTCATTACATCCGCACCGGACCACTTTATCGTTACGTTCTCCGCATTGTGAGCGGTTCCGTTACCCGGGCTCTCGATGATCAACGAGGGTTTGATATCTTCCGGGAACGCCCCGGCCACATTGCTCTTTTTCGATTCCCCCTGGGAGTTGACGCACGTCAGATAGTAGGAATATTGGGTCCCTGGAACGGCCTGTTCGTCATCATAGGTCACGTCGTCCTTCCCAAGGGATGCGAGCTTGAAGTACGGTTCGAAGTAGCTCTGGCGATACAAGGAAAGGTTATCCACGTCCGGGTCCTCGACCCGGCCCCACATCACGCTGACATCGACCTGGAACACGTATGTGGTGACGTTGGTCGGGGCGGGCGGGATGGCCGGGACCTTCGATCTCGTCAGCGGAAAGTGGTCCTTTGCCGACCCTATCGCGATATCGTACGGGAGGTCCACGATCCCGTCGCCGTCGTCGTCGGGCCCTCTCCAGTCCCTCCAGTAGTTGCCGTAACCGCCCGACGTGTTGAAGTTATTGGTCCCCCAGTTGTCGGAGGCCTGTACCCTGTTGGAGAGAAATTGGTCTCCGGCCCTGTTGTTGTAGAGAAATGAGTTATTGTGCAGGGCATTCCCGGTGCTGGAGTACATGATGACACCCTGGAACCTGTTGTCCTGGACCAGGGTGTCACTTATGGTGTTCCTGAGGGATTCGGATATCACCATGCCGTACGCCCTGTTCTCTCGTATCACACCTTCAGAGAAAGTGTTCAGGTCCGACCCTATCATCGCCATTCCGTTGTTATTTCTCTCCAACGAGTTGTCAATGAAGGTGTTATGGATCGACCTATCGCAGAATATGCCGGAGTCAAAATTATCGTGAACCGCGTTGCCCTCCAACTGGTTGTAGTTGCTCCTGGAGAGGTATATCCCGTACTGGATGTTGTGGTGGATGTCGTTGCCTTCCAACACATTGTAGTCTCCCCTGTGGAAGTGTATGCCGATGCCGTTATCGTACAGCTCGTTGCTGATGTAGTAATTGTTATCGTAGCCTGAATATATGCCGGCCTCGTTGTCGTGGATCACATTGCTCTTGACCACATTATCGGAGGTGGAGTAGTACATCTGAAGGCCGTAACGGGCGTTGTCGAACAGCGAATTGTTCTCGAACCTGCCCCTATTCGCAATGTTGATGGCCACCCCATCACGGCCGGACCCATTGC
>JAGLEG010000127.1 GCA_023145185.1 Thermoplasmata archaeon | reverse complement strand
AATGAATGGAACCATTACGGATATCGAAGTGTCCCTGGACACGCTTTCGGAGGTTATCAGGGAGATGTGGAACGGGGGCCCCCCGCCCAAGATCAATATATACAGACGCAACGGGCATCGGTGCATCTGAAGTAAAAAGCGTCAAGACCTGAATTGAAAGATCGAGTACATAGGTGCCAATAAATCGAGAGTAAAGTTTAAATACCCCTATAAAAAAAGTATAGGTTTTTTCAATATGCTTAATATACTCACAACATATGTTAAAATTGAATGCGAAGTGAGGGAGCCCCTCCCCCAGATACTTAAGCAGGTAGCGGGGGAAGAGCTCTTGGATCCTCAATATCGGATATGGGTCGGTGACCTATATGTTGATACCGGTTTCATTTCGGGGATCTGCAATAAGCGTTCAGGAGGAAAAAAAATGAATGGAATCTTGGTGGCAATGGACGTATACAATCTCCGTCTGGTCAACATGTATCCCCTCAGATGGCCCAGGTGCTGATCGGGAAGGAGAGCGTAGGGGGCGGACAAACCGCCCCCGCTGTTTCAACCTGCCTTCCGCAGGATGAACAAGATAGAATAAACATGGAAAGATAAAAGGGATCGCCGGATAGTGGGAAGTGTAACAAGTGTACACAATTAGGCTAGAATGATAAATACCCCTGTCCCCATTTTATTATCATACGGGGCGGACACCTTTTTCCCACCTTCCCCCTTTGTATTATCCCCACCGCCCCGTTTCCCCCTTATTATCCTGAACCACATCAAATCCAGGTGGAAAGGTTAAGAAGTATCATTCCAATGCGGTTTTCAATGAGATCACTTCCTTTACTCGTCGCACTTGTGCTGCTCTTCGTCCCCATGACGATGGCGATAGACCTTGGCCCCGCTCCGATCAAGGGAGCACTGCTCGAGGACCCATGGGAACCTGTTCATCACCATAACACAGTTATCGAGGCCCCATGGTGGGAGAGGACGGCCAACGACCTGGATAGGGACGGCGTTAACGACGTACTCGATGATCTCGCGGACATGTATCCAGATTCAGATATGAGGCTGAACCTCATCCTCTCCTTCGATGGGCATATAGAAAGGGCCCACATCGCCTGGCTGAGAGAGAGGGGATTCAACGTTGTGAGCCACATAGAGCCCATCGACGCATTGACCATAAAGCAGGTACCCCCTTACAGGATATACGAGCTCCTTGGACTGGAGGGCACGGTATTTGTCGACCCCATCGGAGAGACCGTTCTCTTTTCTGATATCGCCACGCCAACCGTCAGGGCGAGGGAGTCGGACATGTACTCGCCGGAGACAGCCTGGGACCTGGGTTACTCCGGCATGGGATCTTCCATTGCCGTTATCGATACCGGAATAGACGATGAACATCCCTCGTTGAAAGGAAAGTTCCTTGCGGGCGTGGATATGACCAAGCCGGACAACATGGAATTCCTCTATCCGCAGGACGGCTCATACAATCCGGACGACATCCAGGGGCACGGGTCCACGTGCTCCGGCATCGCCACGGGAACGGGTGCTCCGGATGGGACCTACATGGGCGTTGCACCCGGCGCAAGGTTGGTCGACATCCGAATAGGTACGAAGATAGGATACGCCCCGGGCGAGTTCTGGATCGGGGCCCTCACGGACCCACAGATGAAGGATGGGACCCTCAGGGGAGTCCAGTGGGGGATAGAGAACCTGGAGAACAGCTGGCCATCCGGCGGCGGCGACTATACGGGCATCGATATCATGTCAATTTCCTGGGGCATCGATATCGGATCCGATTCCGACGGGACCGATCCGTATTCCAGACTGCTCGATGAGGCTGCAGAGAGAGGAGCCATAGTTGTAAATGCAGCGGGGAACGCCGGCCCCGACAACACGGGATTTAGCGGGCTTTCCGCCTCCTCAAGGGCGATCATCGTAGCTGCCTCCGATGATGACGATACACTTGAACATGAGGATGATTTCATTGCGGAATATTCCTCGAGGGGCCCCAGGACGGATAACAACGATGGCGACCCGTACGATGAGCTGAAACCGGACATCACGGCCCCGGGAACCCACATAATGAACATGCAGCCCTCGACGGCGAGGATCGTGGGCGACGCATCCAACAACGGTTACGCGAACCGGGGGTCAGGCACATCCTATGCCACCCCTCTTGTCGCCGGGTTGATCGGCCTCATGCTTGAGGCGAATCCGAACCTCAGGGGGGAGAACGACCTGGTCAAGGAGATCCTCAGGTACACGGCGGAGAGAAAACTGGAGCCCACCTATCCTGACCTGGACCCCTTCTGGGAGGTGGATTTCGGCTACGGTGTGGTGGACGCATACAATTCGGTCCGGGTATCGGAGATGATCTCCCCGGACGCCTCCTACGACGTGGACCTTCAGGCCCACATAACCGGCATTGACGGTAACGAAACCATAATGGCCTATCATTCGTTCAACGTATCACTGCCCCTGGTGGTCTCCGGCCTGGGCTGGAGCAGGGGCGAGACCTACGAGAGGACCGAGTACAGGGTCGATGAGGGGGGTTGGAAACTGGTGGAGGCTCAGGAGAACCGATCCTTCAACCCATGGAGCATCAGGGTCTCTGGCCTGAGCGAGGGAGATCACAGGATCCAAGTCAGATCGGTATCCTCCTCGGGGGACGAGTCGGTACCCAACTGGATAGATATCACGGTCATTTCCGGGGGGACCGTAGGTGGAGGCATAGAGGGGGCAACTGTGATCCTGCCACTGTTACTGCTTGGCTTAATAGCGGCGGCCGGCGTTGGTTTCCTGGTATGGAAAAGAACAAAAAAGGATAGATCTACCTCTTAGGAGGGGAGTGCTTGTTCAAGGTGGCCTTTGCAATATCTCCTGAATAGGATGCTATCCGGTCTATCGAATTGAGTATGAATGCAAGGAGCACCGCCTCATCAGGGGGCAATTTGAACACGCTCTTGAGCATCGGGTCGATCCGGTCCTTGAGGTCCCTTGACCCGTTGACGACGCTGTCCGCCTGTTTGAGGTCCTGTGAGAGCAGGGATGCGACGGAGTCGGTGAACAGCTTTTTCGCGCGGTCTCCCTCACCGTATATCTTCATAAGCTGTGCCTGGGATGCCGTGAGATTCACCCCCTTAAGCCTCTTTGCCACATCGTTGGCGTGGTCGGCCACCCTCTCTATGGCCCTTGAGGCAAGCAGATAGTTCAGAACCTCATTTGGAAGCATGGCGCTCCTGTCGGAGGTTCTCGGAGAGGAATTGATCATATTGTATTCCTTGTGGATAAGCCAGGAGATACGGTCAACCTCCACGTCGCGAAGGACGACATCCTCCATCAGGTCCGGGTCGGGGTTCTTGAGCCCATCCAGGGAGTCCCTGATCATCTGCTCCGCAATGTAGGCCATTCTCTTTATGCCCGAACGGATGGAGAAATCAGAAGGATCGATCAGGTCCTGAAGCCTCAGGAGGTCTTTTCTCTCCTCAACTATCTCCACTCCCATGACCAGCCTGGTGAACTCCCTTACCGCCCTGGAAAGGGCGGTTGGTATCTCCCCCTTGGAGATCACGTCCAATTGGGTGACCCCTGAAACGTACGCTCCCACAAGCCTTCTCATGAGGGCATCCGGGCTCTCGGAGCCCTGGACCCTTATCTCGCCGATGTGCCTGTTCTTGAAGGATATCATCTCGGGAGAGATTATGAGATTGTTTCCCCTGTCCTCGTACATATTGAGCGAACTGCCGTTCTTGATGCCGTTTCTTACGGCCCACTTCTTGGGCAGGGAAATGATATAGGTCGAACCGCCCGAGATCTGGACCTTTCTGGTCTCCATGATATCACCGGGCAGAATATAGAGTTCTAATCTAAATATATATCGACTATATAGATACTGTCGGTGTTGGGTATATCCCATCCGAGTTCAGAGTGCCCATAGAGATACATCTGGGCATCCGAGAGTTGTATGGGTATCGCTCCGACCGGGAACCAGCCGAACAGGAAATTGGACTGCGGCTCCACGATGAGCCACTTTCCCAGATCGTCCTCCCATACCTGCATGGCAAGTTTGGACCCAGACCTCCCCTCTATCTGATCCAGTATGGAGTCGTCATGCCCCATGAACACGGAGCAGAAAGCGTGTGAATCGGTGAATATCACCCTGGCAGAACCTCCCATGGCGGTGATGAGTCCTCCAAAGAGCATAGAGAAATCCTC
>JAGLEG010000126.1 GCA_023145185.1 Thermoplasmata archaeon | reverse complement strand
GAATTCAGGAACTGCCACTCCCATCTCCAGGTCCAGGGGGGTGTCGTTCATCAGGAAGTGACCCTTTGCGCTGAGGGTCACGTTCCAGACAGGGTCCTTTGGCGCCGACCAGGAGAACTCGTACTCCCCGATCGACAGCTCCCGCTGGTACCAGTCGCCGACAAGTGGAAACTTGCTCAGAGACCTATGGCTGAAGTCGTAGGCCGAGGAATAACCATGAAGGCTCACGGTTCCCCCTTGCAGAACCTGATCGGTGGTGGAATTGAAGGCCTTGAGCCGAAACAGGGATCCTTCCATATACGTTGGGAGCAGGTCAATATCGTGATCGATGGCCATGAGAGGATCCAATATCTGAATGTACTCGCTGTAATCGAAGAACTCCGCCCCTATAGAGAATTTAACCTCCAACCTGACGGGTCTGGACGAATTTGGGACGTTGATCTCGAAATAGCCAAGCCCATCGGAGGTGTTCGATCTGGAGTAACTGTCATAATAGGCATCCAAACCAAGCACTTTCACCCCCACTCCGGTCACCGGCTCGCCGGAGGTTTTGTTCCTCAATACTCCGGATATGGTGTTTACATCGGCCAGAACATCGCCCACCACCAAGTCCAGATATATTGACTCATCCGGCCCGATCAAGAACTCCTCATAACCCTGCCATTCTGATCCCTCCATGAACTTGATCGTTCCGACCCCCCACTCCGATCCATGCACGGAAAATTTCACCTGACCCGAAGCGTTGGTCCCCGTTCCCAGGGATGTAAAGGATCCCTTGGCCAGGTATTGAACGTAGAAACCATCCGCCGGCGTTCCGTTCTCGTAAGTCAGGTTCAGATAAACGTAAGCGTTGTGGAAATCGGGCATGGGGGGCCACGGATCTCCCCTCGCTTCATCCGATCCCGAAACAGGCACGGTGGTGATCATCAGCGTAATGCACAGAGCGAAAACTATCAATACGTCCTTCATCGACCTCTTCATAACTATCCCTTCCCTGCTAACGCCCAATAATGTCACTATATCCTATATTAATGGGACGGTAACGTATCTGAGAATGGGAAGGGCACATTGCCGCAATGAAATGGTTGTATCACTCCTCGTCACCCTCTATGTCCGCTCCGTCTCCCTTTCCCCGGATCACCATGACGAATACGAATACCAATCCCATGATCACCATCAGTAAAACAAGCAATATGATCCACTGTGTCGGGCCGTCACCGTCATCTCCGCCATCCGCCGGCTCGATCGTCCTCATCCCCGAGAGGCCCGGTGCCAGATCGACCCCGCCATCCTCATCCGAGAAATGATAGGGATACTCTCCTCCCTTGAAACCTTCCGCACCCATCAGTAGCGTGTATGTTCCCACCGGACCCTCCACAAGAAGGAACGAGCCCACGCCCTCTATTACAATATAGACGGATTGGTTCTCCCCTCCATGGGCCGTTATGTTCCACGTGCCTCCCTCAAGGACCTCAACCTCCGCCGAATCGAGAGACCAGATGGGCTCCGGATCGGGGTCCTCCGGAGTCCTGAAGGTCCCTGACAGCGCATGGACGAGGTCGGGCCCTCCCACATTGCTGGAGAAGTGATAATTGTACGACGTGCCGTACTCGAACTCGTGTCCCGGAATGAGGAGGGAGTACGTCCCGTTGGACCCCTCCTCCAGCAGGAACGAGCCCACGTTGGTTATCACCATATAAACGGATATATTCTCCTTCCCGGTCACCTCCACCGAGAGGTTCATCCCCATCAGCTCCACCTCTGCGGTATGTATCCTCCACGTGGATACCTTCTCCCCCGTGGTGAAGTTCCACTCCAGCCCGGTGTAGTTCAGAAGCGGATATCTCCCCTCGGAGAGTATCGTATTCTTGACAGAGACGCTGTAATTGGTCATCGGATCGAATGGATCGTGATCTATCCTCAGTATGGTCCTCTCCGCATTCCATACATAGCTCATATCTGCCGGGGCCGGATCTATATCAACTGCAGAGACCACGGTCGATCTGTTCACCGGCATGGAGAACTGGATGTGGATCGGCTCGTCCAGGGGGACGCTCGCATACTCCGGAGACCAGATAGGAGACCAGAGGAGGAATTCAAGCCAATCGGACGTCGAGTGGTTCTGATATGGAAGGTATATGTCGAGGTGTAACCCGTATCCATACATGGATAT
This sequence comes from Thermoplasmata archaeon, assembly GCA_023145185.1. Lineage (GTDB taxonomy): Archaea > Thermoplasmatota > Penumbrarchaeia > Penumbrarchaeales > Penumbrarchaeaceae > JAGLEG01. The sequence goes on along the minus strand of JAGLEG010000126.1, from coordinate 906 downwards.
GTTGTAGGTGCTGTTATCCAGATAACCGGACCTTGTCCCCTCTACGGCCCTGTGGGCGTCAGCAGGTGCTACGGTGAGGGTGTAATCGTACCCATCAGATATGTTCCAGAGGAGAAAATCGCCATTCCTGTCCGCCTGTGTGGACATCACCATCATGTCCCCATGATGCAGGGTCACAACGGCCCATGGGACACCATCTTCAAAGAAGCCCCCCTCCCCGTATACCCTGCCGGAAATGTTCCCCAGGGTCCTGTTCTCAAGCACGATCTCAACGTTGTGCTCCTCCCACCCGTCCACGTGGAACTCGGGTCCCTCATACCTGTTGTAAAGCTCGCTTCTCCTGATGACGATCCTGTATACCCCCTCTTGATACGCAAATTCAAATGTGCCGTCAACGGAGGTATTCATCCAATCGATGCACACGTCCCCAGCTTGTCCCACCCATAACAGGGATACGTGCACTCCTCCTATCAGGGATCCCTCAAGATCGAGAACCGTACCACTGATCCTTGACCTTGGGATCAGAAGAAGATAAAACTGTTGATCTGAGCCATCCACCTGGAAATCCATCTCGTCCTGAAGGGTGGCGTTGTTGTACGTGGCCGTGAAATTACCATAATAAGCATAGAATGAGAACTCCCCGGAGGAGTTCACCTGGATCTCGGCGACAAGAAAGCCGGGATGGTCCCTGTCGTAGATCCATACAGTCCCTGGAATGTGCCTATAATCCTGATCCCGAAGGGTGCCGTTCACGAGGATATCGAAGTCGACCAGCTCCTCCATCAGTATGTCGTGGTCCCCGGGTGCCATGGTGGACATATCTATCTCCTCGTAATAGGGAAAATATCCATCCTCGAAGGCCTCAAGGATCAGGGTATCCCTTCCCCACGTCCTGTAGAAACCGGT
>JAGLEG010000125.1 GCA_023145185.1 Thermoplasmata archaeon | reverse complement strand
TCTATCAAAGTTGGGATCTGTCAATGTTGTGATGTCAATGAACTCCGCCCTCCTCTCCTCCACGATCTTCCTGCTGATCCGGATAAGCTTCTCAATGTTATCGTTCATGGTAGATCAACTCAGTGGTTCCTGTCATATAATATTAATTCACAAGAAGAACAGAACACTTGGTCTTCTTTGCGAATTTGGACCGAAAATGGAGGTATTTCCTCCTCTTGATCCTCCCCACCACTATCAGGTCGAAATCCTCCTTCTTGACCTTCCTGTAGATGAAGGATTCCACCTTATCCTCCACTATCTCGTTCCAGGTGATGTGGTTCTTCCCGGCCACCCTGTCCGGCTCTTTCCCGTCGATATCTCCCCTTCCGTCCTTTATGAAATAGGTCTTGACCTCCGCGTCCAGCCTCTTTCCCAGCCTCCTGGCGATGGCGGGAGCCTTCACGTTAGGAGCGAGGTTCGTGCAGAAGAGCCCAATTTTCTTTATCGGTCCCGACTCCCTCTCCACCCATACGGGTATAGGGCACCTGTCCAGGATCCTGTAGTGGAGCATGTCGAAGGGGTTGTATTCCATCAGGATGAGGTCCGGCCTCTGCTCCCTGATGGTCTTGATGACCTCCTCGAAGTATATTCCCTTTTCTATGGTGAAGCCGTCCAGCTTCTCCTCCAGGATGCGCTCCACCTCCCTCCTGACCAGTTTGTTGGCCTTCTCCCGGTGGGTCTTCACCATCTCCTTTTCGAACCTCTCCGACTCCTTCTCCGTCATGACGAACTTGAGCTTTCCGGAGATACGGTCGAAGACGTTATCCTCTATCACGTACGAGAGTATGATCTCCGATCCGAACCGCTGTTCCATATCCTTTGCCCTGTTGATGGCAAGCTCCGGGAACTGCTCCATTGGGACCGATATCAATATCTTCTTGAACATCACCAAACACCTATCCATTTCCAGTAAGTATACGCCACCAGCAGGACGATCCCGATGGTGACGACGTTCACAACGGATCCAGCCTTCAGCAGGTCCTTCTGTGTGAAGTATCCCGATGAGTAGGAGATCAGGTTCCCCGGAGTGGAGATCAGGAACATGAACGCGAGGCCTCCGGAGAGGCCGACCAGCATCGCTCCCATCTCTGCGGGAAGGCCGGTCTCGGAGAACACGGCGTACCCGATGGGAAGCATGATCGATACAGCTGCCGTGTTGGACATCACCTCGGTGAGGACCTTGGAGAGAAGAAGGACCAGAAGAATGGAGAGGAACTCATATCCGTATGTGTGTTCAAGGACCCTGTCTGCAAGCCAGGTGGCGGCGCCGGAGTTCGCCAGGTGAATGCCCATGGAGATGGCTCCGCCGTACAGGAGGATGATCCCCCAGGGGATCTTCGCCTCAACGTCCTCCCATTTCATCCCACCAACGATGAACAGAACGACCCCGCCTATCAGCGCGATGAGGGATATCTCAACGTTTATGAAATAGGGGAGGATGACAAAGCACAGGACGATCAGGATGAGCGTCAGGACGATGATCCTGGACCTCCCCTTGAAGGTGGGAAGCTCATCCGTTTCATCTTTGATGACGTGGGCTGCCATCTTCAGGTCCTTAACCTCCGTGGGGAACATCAGGATCAATATTATCCACACGGCGAAGATGGATATCACAACGATCGGCATTGAGATGACCATCCATCTGAGGAAACCCATCTCTATGCCCTGGGAGTTCAGAAATCCTATGGTGAGGGGGTTTCGCGCCCCTCCCAGGGGAGTTGCCAGGCTGCCGATCGTGCAGCCGTAGGCAGCACCTATCATGAGGGACCTGGCCAGGTTGCTCCTCAATGGGAGCAGGCCCACCTTGATGATGGTGAGAACGAGAATGGGAACGATGAGCACGATGACCCCGTGCTCGGGCATGATGAAAGTAAGCGACGCCCCGGAGAGCATCGTGGCCAGAACCAGAAGCCTTGGGGAGGACCCCGCTAACCTCAGGAACCGGAGAGATAACTTCCTGTGCAGGGGCGTCCTCTCCACGGTGGCCGCGATCATGAAGGCGCCGATGAGAAAGAACACGGCTGAGTTGCCGAACGAGCGGAAGGTCTCCTGGACGTTGGTCGCCCCCAGGATCAGTGGAAGAATCAGGACGACGATGCCGGAGAGTCCAAGGGGTATTGGTTGGAGGATGAACAGTGAAGCGGCGCATATCAGCACCCCGAACATCATTTGACCCTCCACCGTTAATCCTTCGGGTCTGGGTATGCTGATGACGATCAGAAGGAGTAGAAATGGAAGTGCCAGCTTCGCCAGCTGACCCCTGTTGAATTCGAACACGACAGCTCATAAATGTCTGGATAGTTAAGGCTTCTCTATCTACCGAGGGCCCATTTTTTGGTGATATTCGCTACACATAATGTTATTTGCCAGGGATGGAGGGGATATTGTGTTCATCGGCTCAAGCTGATGGCCACATGTGGTGGAAAGCATATTAATATGCGTTTCTCGATATAATGTCGTCTGGGAAGATGAGGTGGAGCGATGGCGTATAAAGAATCCAATCCTGCAAAACTGCATCTGATACAGTTCACCATCGTGATATCGATCATGATACTGTCCCATCTTTTCATTGTGCTTGCACTTCTGTTGGTCCTTCTGCAGGTAATGGCCGAATCGGGGGACTATTTCTTCGAGTCGTTCTACATGATCTTCTCCATGGGACCGTGTCTCTCCCCGATATTGATCATCTATATCATCGTCGTTTTCAGCCTCTCCCTGGTGAGAAGG
>JAGLEG010000124.1 GCA_023145185.1 Thermoplasmata archaeon | reverse complement strand
TTCTCATCGGTCTGTCGGTCCCCTCTGATCATGTACGTCAACTTCTGAAATGGGCTCTTGACCAGGTCCATGAACTTCTCGATATAGCTATCATATCCGAGAATTATAGATAATCCCAGGAAAAAGAGTATGCCGCCGACAATGGGCATCAACAGGACCAGATATTTGCTGACCAGGGCGCCAAACAGCGCAACCATTATTCCAACGATCGAGAAGAATACCACCAGTCCCAGCGCGGCGAAGATCCCCGCCTTCATCGGGTTTCTTTTCTTTCCATCAATATCACCGGATATATAGTAGGATATGTAGCCAGGGAGCAGCGGGAAGGAGCAGGGAGAGAAGAAAGTGATGGCCCCGAACACGGCGGCCAGAGCTCCAATGGCGAACAGAGATGCTCCAGACGAGGATATCGTCTGTTTCGTATAATCTCCACTGTGCGCATCGTCAACGGCCTCAAGCACGTCGCTCTGTTTGATCGCACCTGTATGGGTGTACGCAATGTCTCCGTTGGGGGCTACAATGACCATCTTGGGGATGTATGGAGCATCGAAAGTGGATATGAACTTCACGTTCTGGCCTATGGGCCAATCCGCTCCGTATTCATCCTGAAAAGCGTTCAACATTGAGTTCGTGTCATCCTTACCCACGGAGACGGATAGGAACTGAACGTCCTCGCCGTACCGATCCTTGATCGTCCTGTACACCTCAACAAGATCTGGCATCTCTTTGTTGCACACCGAACAGTCCGTGGACATTATATCGATGACCAGTACCTTGCCGGAATAGGTTTCGGGAGTATGTGTCATACCCTCGGTATCCTTCACCGTGAAATCAGGAACGGTATCCGTATCTGTCGACGCAAATGAGCTGAGTGAGAATATGGATATCAGTAGTCCTATGATGATGAAGATCGCAACGGTTCCCTTCATGGAAAGGAACTTCCAGAAGGAGCCCTTTCTTCCCTTCGAGAACATATACAGTATCGGCGCCCCTATCACCAGGGCAATGCCCAGAAAGAGCCAGAAACCAGTGGTATTGATCTCGATGCTTCCCCCCTTTTCCGCAACGTCGGACGTGCCGTTTCCGAGCATGAACACCTCGGAGGACCCCTGTGCCGCCTGATCATCGTACACGAGGACCTGAGCGTAGAGTGCTCCGCCACCATAATCGATCTCCGCAGACCCCATCGGGTCGCTGTAGGCAAGGCACACCCCATCATCGTCGCACACCTCCTCGCCCGTTATCGTCAGCTCGACCGATTCCCATACCGTGGCGTTCGGTGCGACCGTATTGTAGAAAAGGAATGCCCTGGCGATCCCGACGTCGTCATCCATGGTGACCGTGACGGAATTCCCATCCACGGTTATCTCCGAGACCGTGGGCTCGGAGTTGGCCTTATCGAACGCAGTGGATCTGGAGGTTGCAGATTGGACCGATCTGGGGGATTTCGCCTTCAGGTTGCCATCCGTTCCCCTGGAGGAATCGGTGTCCCCTTCGTCATAGACCGCCGCAACGGCGTAGACATCCTGTGGCTTGATCGGCACGGTCGCATCGGGGATGTCCCAGGTGGCCGAGAAGTAGTACTCCTCCCTGTTGTTCAGCTGGAAGGTCTCCGCCTCGATCGCATATCCCCTGAACACCGCATCGTTCACCACCTCGTGCTCGTAAACCGTTGAATATGCGGGGGCCGAGTCCTCGACCATGAACACATACAGCGATCCTCTCAGCTGGGGCGCCCCAACGAGTTTGGCGTTCCCATCGTACCTGACCACTCCCGAGACGAAGAACGAGCCGTCCTCGTATATCTGGTCCACCTCAAGGAACACGTAGGGGAAAGCCCAGGTCAGCCTGTCCATCACCCTCAGTGGTTTATCGTTGTATCGAAGCTGAGAGTCATCCACGGCAGTGCGGATATTGGGCTCATCTATGGGAAGTGTCGAGGTGGAGAAACCTCCAAGCTCTATGTATCCCCCGTCAAACTCCAGGTCCGGGGTTCCCGACAGGCCGGGTTGATAGTACCTCATCCTATCCTCGGACTCCTGCGTCCGCAGGTCATCGACACCCCCTCCGTTGAGCTCATGGAAGACGATGGTGGTGTAGGGGACGGATGCATCTCCCTTTGCGGTAAGGTATGAGTCGTGGACGGCCTTTTCAGGGCTGTCCGCATTGATGTCCGAGCCCATGCACGAAGGGCATGAGAGCCCCGTGAAGAACTCCAGAATGGGTCGGTGGATATAGCCGCTGGGAGGGGGCGCCATATATTCCCGGGTCGGATCGACATCCACCTCCATCTGCCCTTCTGCACCGATGGAGATCAGTTGAAAGGCTATTGCGGCTGCGATCAGGAGGAATATTAACGATCTGGTTCTGGCCATATTTTACACCGGTCCGTTAGAAGATTAGACTATGTCTGTAAGAAATCAAGAGCCTAGATGTATAATTAAATTTTCGTTCATATGTTCGCAGCGTCCCATCAGATATTATCGTTCAAAACGCAGCTTATAATAATATTGTGCGTTTTGGCCATATAGAGCGTGAAGGTGACCCTTTGGATATCAAACTGTTCGACTACGACCTCCCGCGGGAGATGATCGCCCAGGAGAAGTCAGACCCCAGGGACGATTCTCGTCTGTTCCTGATCGACGCATCATCATCCCCGAACGTTCACTCCCACCACAGGTTCCGGGACCTGCCGGAACTGATGGAGAAGGGCGACCTTCTGGTATTGAACAGGTCGAGGGTGATCCCTGCAAGGGTCGAGGTCACCAAGGAGACCGGAGGCAAGGGCGAGGTCCTCCTGCTGAGGATGGCAGGTGAGAATGCCTGGGAGGCGCTTGTGGGAGGCAGGAGGATAAAGGCAGGCGACCGTTTGACCACCTCCGACCCCCCTGTTTCCATCGTTGTCAACGAACGCCTGAGCGAGGGCAAATGCAACGTCTCGTTTAAGGCAGAAGGCTCGCCATTATCCCATTCCAGAACCCTGGAATGGCTGAGGTCATTTGGCCTGATGCCCACCCCCCCCTACATCAGAAGGCTCCTTGAGGACCCCGAGGAGTACCAGACTGTCTACAGCAAGGTGGAGGGGTCAGTGGCAGCCCCGACCGCAGGACTTCACTTCACGGATGAGCTGATGGA
>JAGLEG010000123.1 GCA_023145185.1 Thermoplasmata archaeon | reverse complement strand
CTCGAACGGGGGATCCAGGCTGCAGCGCTTGGGGAGAAGGGCGCGACCCTTGCCAGGTCGATATTGACCAAGATCCTTCAGGGCGAGATGGACGCCCACCTGGTGGGAAGCATAGATGAGGTACACCTTCACGAGACCGGGACCCCGGATACGATCGTTGATATCATTGGGATCTCCATACTCTACGAGAAGCTGGAGCTGTTCGACGAGTGGGTCCATGCAACGCCTCTGTCGCTTGGTGGAGGTACCGTTGATACGGAGCATGGGACCCTTGAGGTGCCTGTACCTGCCGTCCGGCCGATGATAAGGAACATCCATACGAGGATGGGGCCTGTGGAGGGCGAGCTGGCAACGCCCACAGGTGTTGCCGCGATAACATCCATCGTTGAGTTCTGGCAGGCCGACGATGAGCTGAAGGGTAAGGCTGTGGGTAGAGGGGCGGGGTCCAGGGAGTACGGAGACGACTTCTCCAATGTATTGACCATCTACAGGGAGGATTGATCCAATGGGCGAATTTGAGGTGGATGGAAAGAAGGTAGAGATCGACCTGAAGGAAGATGACCTCCGGATAGATGGCAGGTCATATTCGCCGAGGAACGCGACCCTGGAGGAGAGGAGGGTAAAGCCGATGTCGTCGATCGTTCTCAACCTGATAGTTATCGTGATGATCGGCATCCTTGCTCTGTTCGGGATGAGCCAGTTGCTGGGGCTGATATCTGAGGATGATTCCACGCCATTTGCAGATTACAACGGCGAAACGGCCAGATCCCAGAAGGTGGATGGATTGGATGATCGGGTATTCATATACGCATCAGATCCGGCAAGCGATGGTAAATGGGACCTCAGCAGTTCCGTCGAATACGACCGGTCAGGTCTGATGGACAGGGTGACCGTGGACCTTAACGTGAGCGGACCGATACTTTTACATATTCTATGGTACGGCGATATGCCGGAGATGGAGAGGAGATATATATCGAGTATCAACGTGGAATTCTCCTCCGGTCGGGATTACAATCTTGAGAGTTATAGGATAGTCACACTGACCGATGAGGGCCGCATTGACAGGGAGGTCAATATACTGCTCAGCGGATCTGAAATGAGGACAAGGACAGGAGAGAGCACAATATCACTTGATCTCTCGAAGGAGGAGGTGGAGTCATGTCTGAGGACACAGGCAGGTGTGGACAGGGACAGGCTGGCCACGTTGGTCGTCATCAGGTTAGATGGGCCATTGAGAGATGAGGCGTTGGACTTTGATCTGCAGTGGGGCCCTGAATACTATCATGAGAACAACCCCGGATTTCTGATCCTTGTTATTGTGGTTTCGGCCCTGACCATACCGACGATGTTCGTGTTCTATTTCGGCCTCTCAAAGAAATATCCTGTTCTCGTGGTTGATCATGACGATGGAGAGCTTGCCATCTCGGGCCCCGAAGAGGATCTTTCCGGACTTCATTACAGGTTGGCAAAGATCCTTATCAGATCGATGCCCAGCGATAGGGAGAACCAGGATAACAATGAGCCGGCAGGGGTGTTCAAGGGTAAGGAGATATTCGGAAAGGAAGGGGCCAGCCAGATCAGGAAGGAACAGGATGATAGATTGATAGGGCGTAAAAGGATCATTGTCCAGGAGTGTCCCGATTGTGGAAGCAATGAGCTTTACTATGAGGGCGGATTCATAAGCGGCCACGTCTATCACTGCAAGAAATGTGATTATATCGGGTCCTTCGTCATAGAGAGAGAGGTTGACCTCAGAGAGTGATGTTGAACAGTTCATACTCTGCGAAAGGAGTAGAGGTTGTTTGCAATGAACAACAGGATGGGGATCAGCATCAACGCCAGGACCATGGCGGAGAAGGTAAGGACAACGAAGGAGAACTCGACGGCTCCAACAAGGATAGCAGGGATATAGAGGATCCAGAAAAGCAAAAGGAGCGATATGGAAACGAGCAGGCCCACACTGAACAGCGCGTCCCCGTAGGTTCTGGAGTACACCATCAAAACTGTGGTCCCCCTGACGTTCCCCTCCACTCTTTTGCCATCAACATAAACAAATTATCCATCCAAACCATTTTTATAACTTATGGTGCAAGGGTTGAACGATAGATCTGGAAATTTCCATTCTGTTTCCTACTTGTTTGATCGATCGTGGATCGGTCAGACATCAGAAAAATGCTCTATTTGTTTCCGACTTTAGGTTGAAGTCGGAAACGAACCCTTGGATTCTGAAAATA
>JAGLEG010000122.1 GCA_023145185.1 Thermoplasmata archaeon | reverse complement strand
AGAATGTCGTCGTATCCGTCCCCGTTCACGTCACCGGCACCTGAAACCGAATAACCTGATCGATCATATGCGTCCTCTCCCCAGAACGATGCGTCTGCGGCCGACAGGTCTTGGTCCATTGCCCATCCTGAAGCCTTTCCTAGGATCAGGTAGGTCTGACCTGCAGTTGTACCTCCATCATCGTCTTCCCATGCTCCTATTAGTATGTCGTCGTATCCGTCCCCGTTCACATCACCTGCACCTGAAACCGAACGACCAGAACGATCCAATGTATCCTCTCCAATGAACGATGCGTCTGCATTAGATAAATCTGTCAAATCCCATCCTGAAGCCTTTCCTAGGATCAGGTATGTCTGACCTGCCATTGAGCCTCCATCCTCGTCAAAATGTGCTCCTATGAGCATGTCATCAAACCCGTCCCCGTTCACGTCACCCGCATCTGAAACCGAGAACCCGGATTCGTCACCTGCATCCTCTCCGATGAAACCTATCCCCCAGTTTTCTAGGTCGACATCCTGCGTTGTCCAACTCATTCCATCCGGGACCAGCGGATCCCGGTCGAACCGATCGGGGATATTGTCCCCGTCATCATCATCATCGAAGGAATTCCCGATCCCGTCATTATCAGAATCCAGTTCACACAATATCGAAACCACCCGGGACATTGAAGAAAGATCCCCACTACCATCCACTGATTTGACCGAATAGTAGTATTTAGTTCCCAATTCAACATCGTGATCAAAAAATTTCCCCATAGAGAATGCGATATTCTCATAATTCAAAGCATCAACAGATCGATATATCCGATAACCGATTATGGGTTCGTTCCAATAAATGGAAGACATCCAGGATAATTCAATACTATTCCCGTAATCTAATAGATTAGCTTGAAGGCCGATAGGAGCCGGTTGTGTCCAACAATTGAAGATCAAGTAAGTTTTTCCTGCACTTCTACCTCCATCATCATTGTAGGGTGCACCAATGAGTATGTCATCGTATCCGTCCCCGTTCACGTCACCGGCACCTGAAACAGGCCGTCCAGAATTGTCAGTTCTGTTCTCTCCTATGAACGATGCATCAGCGTTAGACAGGTTTGTGTCCATGGACCAGCCAGAAAACTTTCCCAGGATCAGGTAGGTCTGACCTGCACTTATACCTCCATCATCATTAAACCTTGAACCAATTAAAATGTCATCATATCCATCAGCATTTACATCACCCGCACCTGAAACAGTTTCTCCGGAAAAGTCATTTACACTCTCTCCGATGAAGGATGCATCTGCGGTGGATAAGTCGATGTCCATTGACCAACCGGAGGACTTTCCAAGGATTAAGTAGGTTTGACCTGCTTCTGAACCCCCATCATCATCTCTAGTTGCCCCTATGATCAGGTCATCATATCCGTCCCCGTTCACATCACCTGCACCTGAAACCGAATAACCAGACTGATCACTTGTATCCTCTCCGATGAATGATGCATCAGCGTTTGACAGGTCCGTGTCCATGCTCCAACCCGAGGCCTTTCCCAGGATCAGGTAGGTCTGCCCTGCATCTGAACCTCCATCAGAGTCATAATGTGCACCTATGAGAATATCATCATAGCCATCACCGTTGACATCACCTGCACCTGAAACCGAATTCCCAGATTCATCACTTGTATCCTCTCCGATGAATGATGCATCAGCGTTTGACAGGTCAGTGTCCATGGACCAACTTGAAGCCTTTCCCAAGATAAGATAGGTTTGACCTGCTTTTGAACCCCCATCATCATCTCTATATGCCCCTATAAGAATGTCCTCATATCCGTCGCCGTTCACGTCACCCGCACCGGAAACTGAATAACCAGAATAATCAAATGCATCCTCTCCGATGAACGATGCATCGGCGGTGGAGAGGTCCTGGTCCATTATCCAACCTGAAACCTTACCAAATATCAGGTAGGTCTGCCCTGCTTTTGAACCTCCGTCATCGTCACCAAAAGCACCGATGAGAATGTCATCGTATCCATCTCCATTAACGTCACCCGCACTGGAAACCGAATAACTTGAATTGTCTTTTGCGTCTTCTCCAATGAACGATGCATCCGCAGTTGAGAGGTCCTGGTCTATTGTCCACCCTGAAGCCTTTCCAAATATCAGGTAGGTCTGACCAGCATCTGATCCTCCGTCATCGTCGCCAAAAGCCCCTATTAGAATGTCATCGTATCCGTCCCCATTCACATCGCCTGCACCTGAAACCGAACGACTGGAATTGTCTTTTACATCCTCTCCGATGAACGATGCATGCGAATCCTTCAGATCGGCATCCATTTTAAAATCAGACCCTTCTGTAGGACCGGTGAGAACAATTGTACTTGCGATCAATAATGAGATTATCAACAATGCTGTCAGCTTGGCTTTCAAATTCAAACCCCCTCAAATCAACGATGATGAGATCAATAAAAATACCACTGGGTAGTGGGTTAGATTCTTATTGGTCTCTTCCAAAATCCAATTACCCTATCATTTTTAAAGACATTTATACTTTTTGAAAGACCATATCCAGAAGGATTCAAACTATAGTCCGTGTAAGAAGTTAAGTGGGCCAGGCCGGAAACCTTGTTGTATTGAATGTTAGGTTGATATGTGGATTACTTCTTAAACATTCAACTGTCGCCAAATCGTGATAATAAATGATGATGACTGCGATTTGGCTTAGTCCTTGAGTAAATGACAAAGTCATTTGGGAAAGGTAAACAAAATCTATGATTTTGTGATATCGAATCCGTCTGGCCCACTATAGAATCAATAAAGAAGAGATTTAGTGGGCCAGGCCGGATAATCTGGTAATATTGAGCCCAAGTATTGAGTTGAGATATTAAGGGCTCAACCTCCGCCGAATCAAATGAGATCTAAATTATTGGGTGATTCGGCTTAGTCCTTGAGTAAATGGCAAAGTCATTTGGGAAAGGTAAACAAAATCTGTGATTTTGTGATATCGAATCCGTCTGGCCCACTATAGAATCAATAAAGAAAAGATTTAGTGGGCCAGGCCGGATTCGAACCGACGACCACCCGGTTATGAGCCGGGTGCTCCACCAGGCTAAGCTACTGGCCCAAGGTGTTTTCCAAGCCCCATTGGGGCCCCCGAATAGGGACAATAGAGGGGTGTTATTTTAACTATACGGTGGGTGCCCCTTCATGAGAATCCATCTATCAGCCCTGCCAGCACCTCAACATAATCGTTTAGGTTATCCAACAGGACCTGCGTCATCTCCTCGTTGTAACACACCTTCTCCGGCTGTATTGCCATGATATGGATCTCCTCCGGCGCCTCCCCCATCTCCTTCGAAAGTTTCAGGACCCTCATTATGTCCAGCTCGTGAAGCGAGTATCCCCTGATCGGTTTGACGGACACAACATCTTCAGGAGAGAACATCTGATGGTCCCCCGGCTCCCCTCCGAAGTCCCCCGCATCGATTATCATCGCGATATCCAGGCCCGGAAGAACATGAAGGAGGTCCATCCCACCGGTCGCCAGGGGTATGAACTCGATATCCTCCCGCCCCTCATACTGCTCTTTCAACCTGTCAAGCACCAGCAGTCCGATCCCGTCATCGGCCATCAATGTGTTCCCTATGCCGATAACAGTTATCTTCATGTGATCTCCCTCATGTCGCGGTAATCGTCCCATATGAGATAAACCCAACTAATTGTGAGAACGGGATCGGAACGGGATATCTGTTTTTCAGGTATTTTGTGACGTAGATATTGTTATATAGAATTGTAACACTCGTCCAGTAGAGGAAATAGGAGGGGTAATATGGTGAAAAAGTTTCAGGGAAATATCGTGCTTGTTGTGGTCTTGGTCCTTTTATGCTGGCCAGCGGCACTGATCTACTTCCTGATGAATTACAAAGAAGAGTAATACAGGATATTCTTAATAGAACGTAGAAAGACCGCTATCGTTCGTCGGTAGTCTGGACAAGCAAGTGGTACTTTGAAGTGGAAATTCGATCCTTACATCCTTGCCCATCATCCTTCGTGTGGTAGGTTCAGCCATCATACCATAACGATCGGAGGGGTTCGATTCTGTCGGGGCTGTATCTTGATCTACCCGACATGCCTGTTTGCACTTCTGCTGCTCAATCTGCCGGGGTCTCCACTGGACCCTGCATACTGGGTCTACCTGATCGCCTCCTTCATCTTCCTTTTTGTCAACCTTGTGAGAAAGTTCATCGATCCTAAGAACTCATGGGTCCAGTCCATCTCAAGGGTATTCATAGGTTTGAGCCTGGCATTGGCGATCACATCCATGCTCAATGCACCTGGTATGTCTCTCAAGGTGGTAATTGGAATACTGATCCTTACCGTCGGGATCACATACAATCTGATCAATGGCCTTTATACGTGGAATTACTGCAAGAAGTGCCCCCAGCATGACGATTTTCCCGAGTGTGAGGGCAATTCCACGGTCGAGGACGATCTGACCTGAAGAACGTGAATACCAATGGTGTGAACGTTTGACCATCGTCTTTAAGGGCACGGGTCGGGACCTGCACATCGTGGAAATAGCTAGAAATATCATAAG
>JAGLEG010000121.1 GCA_023145185.1 Thermoplasmata archaeon | reverse complement strand
CAGAAAGTGTCGGCTCAGAAAGTGTTCGCTCAGATGAACCGGAGCCAGCTCCCGTGAAGGGGGAGAAACCGGTTGATGTCGAACCGGAGCCTCTCCCCAAGGAAGAGGATAAACCGAAGGATGTTCCCGCCGTCGAAAAGACCACTGGAACCGAACCCAAGGCAGAGGCTGGATCTCCTGAAGTGAAAGAAGATAACGAGGCGAAAACCCCTGTAAAGGGGGAGAAATGAAGGGGTGATTGGTTATGGCACTTCTTAGAATGGTAGAGATCAGGTCGATGAAGACCAAGGATCGGGTTCTGAAGCTCAAGGAGCTGAGGGACGATCTGTTGAGGGAGAGAGGGGTTGCTGCAATGGGTGGTGCACCTCCCAGCCCGGGAAAGATCAGGTCCCTCAGGACCAATATTGCCCGGATCGCGACTGTCATGAGAGAGGAGGGTGAGTTCTAATGCCAGAGATATGTCCAAACTGTGGTTTGCCCCTAGAGATCTGCGCCTGCGAGAATATCGCCAGGGAACAGCAGGATATCAGGATAAACACGACGAAGAGGCGATATGGTAAGATGGTCACAATAATATCCGGGATCGATCCATCCGATATCGACCTGGACGATCTTGCCAGATTCCTCAAGAACAAATGTGCTGCAGGGGGCACTGTCAAAGACGGCATAATCGAGCTGCAGGGGGACCACAAGAAGAAGTCCACCGCCGCACTGAAAGAGAAGGGATATACGAATATCAAAGAGTGATTGAAATGGGAAAACAGCGAGGGGTCCATCCTGTGAGGAATCTGTACATGCGGGAGCTGATAGGCTCGTCCATGAGGGTCCTTGAACATACAGATGGAGGGATGGTGGGCCGTGAGGGCCTTCTGGTGGACGAGACCAGAAACACCCTCTCTTTCCTCGAGGGAGAAAGGACCATCACCCTGCCCAAGAAAGGCTCGAGGTTGGAGGTTCAGGTAGACCTCGGAGAAGGCCTTACCCCGGTCTCCCTGGATGGAGACCTCCTCATGTTCAGACCAGAGGATCGGATCAAGAAGAATCTAAAGAGAAATGTGGAAAGCTGGAACAGGATCCGGGCAGATATACCGGAGCCATAGATGAAGATCATGTTGTAACGAAAGAGAAAGGTGGTTAGGAATGGTGAAGAAAGAAGAAGTTGAGACGTCTGCCCCCAAGAAGGCGCAGCCGAAGGCCTCCGAGGCGAAGAAGATCACCAAGAAGACGGAATCGGCCGCGGAGATCGACGTTGTTCAGGGGAAGAAGACCCTACCCATAAAGAGGGTCAGCAAACCCGCAGCCGCGGGAAAGCGGGTTAAGAAAGCCGCTAAGGTCCCAAAGGCCAGGAACATCGGGATCGAAATGTCCCCCCCAAAGAGATCATGTGAGGATAGCAACTGTCCATTTCACGGTAGGTTGTCGGTAAGGGGCATCTCCCTGGATGTTCAGGTGGTTTCTACCAAGATGAAGGGAACCGTGGTGGTGAAGAGGGAGAGGAGACACTATGTGAAGAAATACCAGAGGTACGAGAAGAGGACCTCAAGGTACATGGCACATCTTCCTCCCTGTGTGGACCTTGATGTAGGCGACATGGTCAAGATCATGGAGTGCAGGCCTCTTTCCAAGGGGACCTCATTTGTAGTTCTGGGGAGGATCTGAGATGAAGGGATTGGCGGGAAGACAGACCCGGGGCTTGCAGATAGGATCGAAATGTCCCTGTGTTGATAACACCGGTGCCAAGATAGTGGAGATCGTACAGGTATTGAAATACCATGGCACCAAGAGGCGGTATCCCCGCGCTGGAGTTGGGGATATGGTCGTAGTCAGTGTGAAGAAAGGCAGCCCGGAGATGAGGAAACAGCTGTTTCCGGCGGTTATTGTGAGGCAGAAAAGGCCGTTCAGGCGACCTGATGGCCTTATGGTATCATTTGCCGAGAACGCTGTCGTGTTGACCGCCCCGAACGGGGAGACCAAAGGATCGGACATCAAGGGCCCTGTGGCGAAGGAGGCCGCAGAGAGATGGTCCCGAATTGCCGCAACCGCGTCTATAATCGTATGAGCAAGGAGGTATGAAGTATGAACACTACATCCAAAAAGCCCCGAAAACAGCACAAGGCGAGGGCAACTGCCCCCTTGCATGTCAGGAGCAAGGAGATGAAGGCCCCGCTGGATAAGGAGAGATACGGAGGGACCGGTGTAAAGAGGATCACGATAAGGAAGGGGGACACCGTCAGGGTGGTCCGCGGGTCCAGGACTGGGCACGAGGGAAAGATATCCATCGTGGACCCGAAAAAGAGGAGGGTCGGGATCGAGCAGGCATTGGTCTCGAAGGCGGACAACAAGGAGGTATCCCTCTGGTTCGACCCATCCAATCTGGTAGTCACAAAGATCGATCTGTCAGACGTAGTTAGAAAGGAGAGGTTCAAGAGCCTGTCGGATGAGTGAG